>DASZOE010000068.1:0-3015 GCA_035550945.1 Acidimicrobiales bacterium | reverse complement strand
CGCCGCTGGGTCAGTGCTGGCTGACCTCAGCGCGGCGCCTCCCGACAGTAGTCGGTAGCGACGGCCCGCCCTGCACGCCGCCGCCCAATGGGCAGGAGAAGTCGTACGTGGAGCGCCTCCTGCCAGCGGCCGACTCGCTCTCGGCTCGGGAGCTGGCGGCTGTTCGAGCTGGTAGCCCGAGGGGCGTCGAACCAAGGTCAGCCCGGCGCTGCATGTGAACCCGCGACCGTGAAGACCGACCTCATCCAAGCTGGGGGTCAACGACCGGACAGCTGCAGGGACCACCGCCCGGGAACGCGTCTTGACCCGATGTGATCCTTCTTGGAGCGAGCCGGCCCCGTCGGCGAGGCTTGCTGCGCCAGGTCTCTCCAACCGACGCGGGGTCGCCGCTCGCCTTCCCGACTCGGCCCCGCCTCGGGCGTCAGCCCCGGCTCGGGATCCACCCGGGCAGTTCCTGCTTGGCCGCTTGGCGGACAACGGCGGCGGCGTCGGGATCGCCACTTAAGAGCGCCTTCATGACCGTCTTGGCCTGCTTCCACTCAACGTGTGGCGGGATCGGGGGGATGTCACGGTTGACGACCGCGTCGATGAGGGTGGGGTGGTCGGCCCCCAGACACCGCTCCCACGCTGGCCCGATCTCTTCCACCGCCTCGACGCGGATCCCCTCCAGCCCGCAGAGGTCGGCGAGGCGCGCGTAGTCGAGATCGGGAAGGTCCTGGCTGGCCTCGAACTTCGGGTCGCCGGCCATGGCCCGCATCTCCCAGGTCACCTGGTTGAGGTCGTTGTTGTGCAGCACGAGCACGACCAGGCGGGGATCGCTCCAACGCCGCCAGTACTTGGTCACGTCGAGGAGTTCGTTCATGCCGTTCATCTGCATGGCGCCATCGCCCACGAGCGCGATCACCGGGCGGTCGGGATGGGCGAACTTGGCGGCGACGGCGTAGGGCAGTGCGCAGCCCATGGTGGCCAGCGTGCCCGAGAGCGACGCCCGCATACCGGCCCGAAGCTTGACGTCCCGGGCGTACCAGTTGGTGGCCGACCCCGAGTCGGCCGTGACGATCGCCCCTTCGGGGAGCCGCGGCGACAGCTCCCAGAACAGGCGCTGGGGGTTTAGGGGGGCGGTGTCCTCCATGGCTCGCTTCTCCATCAGCTCCCACCAGCTCACCACGCCGGCCTCGATCTCCTGCCGCCAAGAGCGGTCGGGCTTGGGCTGGATCATCGGCAGGAGGGCCCGCAACGTCTCACCGGCGTCGCCGACCAAATTGACTTCCATCGGATAGCGCAGGCCCACCATGCGCGCGTCGATGTCGACCTGCACGCCGCGGGCTTGGCCCCACTCGGGGAGGAACTCGGAATAGGGCAGGTTCGAGCCCACAACCAGCAGAGTGTCGCAGCCAGTCATGAGGTCCCAGCTCGGCCGGGTACCGAGCAGTCCGATCGCCCCCGTGACGAAGGGTAGGTCGTCGGGCAGCACGTCCTTTCCGAGCAGCGCCTTGGCCACACCCGCCCCTAGGACATCGGCCATGGCCGCCACGTCGGCGGCGGCGGCGCGGGCGCCCTGGCCGACCAGGATGGCCACCCGCTCGCCGGCGTTGAGCACATCGGCGGCGCGACGCAGCTCCTCCCCGGGAGGGATCACCCGGGGCCAGGCGAAGCCCATGCTGCCCGGGACCATGCCGTGCTTCTGGGGCGGCTCCGACGCGGCCTTCTCCTGGACGTCCATCGGGAAGATCAGGCAGGTCACGGTGCGCTCGGAGAGGGCCGTGCGAACGGCGCGGTCGACGGCGTTAGGGAGCTGCTGTGGCGTGGCGACCATCTGGACGTACTCGCCGGCGACGTCCTTGAACAGCGTGAGCAGGTCGACCTCCTGCATGTAGCTCCCGCCCAGGGCGGTGAGGGCGGCTTGACCGACGATGGCGAGGACGGGCTGGTGATCGAGACGGGCGTCATAGAGCCCGTTCAGGAGGTGGATGGCGCCCGGTCCCGAGCTGGCCAGGCACACGCCGACCTCACCCGTGAACTTGGCGTGCGCACAGGCCATCAGCGCCGCCGTCTCCTCGTGGCGAGTCTGGATGAACTCCGGACCGCCGTCGGACGCGTTCAGCGCGCCGAGGATCCCGTTGATCCCCTCACCCGGGTATCCGTAGATGCGTTCGATCCCCCACTCCTTGAGCCGGTCGACCAGTCGGCTCCCGACAGTCATGCCCATCGCGGATCCCTTCGTCGCGTACTCATGCCCCGGGCCGCGCCTACCAGTTGAACCCGGCTCGGTAGCTGACCGATGCCAGCGTCGTCTGGGCGGATTGGTTCGGGTGCAAACAGTCCTACCCGCTCACCTGCGATCGACGTCGACCTCTCCGACGGGAGACCAGGCTCAGCGCCGGCCATCTCGTCTGGGACCCGGGTCCGTCGAAACCGTCGTCTCGATCGCAGAGCTACTGGCAGCTGACTGACCCCTGCAGCATGTCGGCCACCGCCCCGTCAATCGAGGCGGCGGCGTCGGCGCAGGCTCAGGTGAGTGAAGAGCTTGACCCGGCGTACGTGCCGATCTCGGTGAGCCGTCAAGCAGCGAACGTTCGTTTCCGCTGGCGGCGCGAGGCGCGTGTCTTGTGGCGACCGGCGCCTGGTCCAGCTCGACGTCGACGTCTCGAGGCAGCGCAAACCGCATCCGTTCCCACGGCCGTTGCTCCCGGGGGCGGCGACGCCCTACCCTCGAACTGCGATTCGAGAAGAGAAGAGAGGTCCCGCCATGGCGGAACGTATGCAGGACCCATCTCAGGTCGAAGCTCTGGCGCGGCCTCCGCCGACCTCCTTCGCGAGCCATCTACGGTGCACCGAACCAAGTGCGAGCGAGCGGGCGGTCGCTGCAGTCGTGTGAGTGAAGACGCCACCAAGGACTGGGGGACCGAGATGTTCGGAGCCGCCCGACACCGTGCCCGAGCTGCTGGTGGGCCCTTTAGGGGCTGCGGGAACGAGAAGCGAGGTCCGTCCGAGGTGCGGCGCGGTTTGTGGGCG
>DASZOE010000067.1:0-6743 GCA_035550945.1 Acidimicrobiales bacterium | reverse complement strand
CTTCTTCGAGCACGTGATAGGTGAGGAGGCCCAACTGGGCTCCGGCCAGGGCACCTGCGTAGGACGGATCGCCCACGATGACCGTCTCGGCGGCGATGCTCGCGCTCTCCGGGTCTGGAGAACCGAGCAGCACGAGCAAGTCGGCCTTGTCGTGGGTCTGGCTGGCCCGGAGAATCGACTCCTGGCTCTGCAGGTCCATGGCCCCGGCGGCGGTTCAGACGAAGCACTCGGTGGCCACGAAGACCACCTCGGCCCCTGCGGCTTTGGCGCACGCCGCGATTGCCGGCCCGGAGATCCCGTCCCGTTCACCGACGGCGATCACTTTCTTTCCTTGGAGCACTTTTACGTTCTCACCTCCGCTTCGTTCCTCTCGAGTAGGACGCTCATTCCGTCCGACAGTTGGCACATCCGACCAAGGAACAGACTGCCCTTGGCCAGCAGCAAGACCTTACGGGCGTCACCGGTGGTCAGTCGATCCAGGGCGTGGGGCAGGTAGCACAGCGACGACGCCAGGTGGCCCTGGGTGGGGGCGAACCCGGGCATCCCCCGCTCGGCGACGAAGGCGGCGATCTCCTCCCGCGCGATGTCGCCCCGGCGGGCGGCGAGCGCGGCCATCGTCTTGTAGTTGCGGTCGGGGACGTTCCCCGACCCCTGCGGCTCGGTGATCTCGGGGTTGTGCAGCTCGGTGGCGAAGTCGTCGACGTCGGTCATGGCCAGGCCGTGGCGGGCCAGGGGCTCGATGGCGAGGGCCTCCATGATCTGGGTCGCCGACCCGCCGGCGGCCACCTTGTGGCGCCCGACGGCGTCGAGGCGCACGATCGGGGAGCGCCCGTCGTCGGCCTCCACGAGGGCGGCCGCCCCTCCGAGGACGTCCTCGAGCACGGGAAGCTCGTGGGAGAGGTGGCCCTGGAACTTCATGCCCAGCTTGGCCAGCGACCCGCCGGCGTCTTCCGCCGGGTGGCGGTCGTCGCCGGCCGCCACCAGGCTCGAGGCCATCACCAGGGCGGGCACGGGGGCGGCGCAGAAGTTCTTGACGTCGGCCCCCGACGCCTCGGTGAGGCCGGCCACCTCGGCCACCGCCTTGGCCAGGTTGCCACCGCCCCGCTGGTAGCGGTCGCCGATGGCCTCCTCGCCGCAGGACAGGACGTACTCGATGGAGGTGGGGTCGACCCCGTTGTCCTCCAGGAGGTGGAGGAGGGCCAGGCTGGCGGTGGCCTTGCCGAGCAGGTTCTCGAGCAGCACGTGGGCGGAGAGCGACTCGTCGTCGTCCTGGGCGCCCCGGATGGCGCCGGCGAGGGCGTCGCCGCCGACGTGGAGGGGAAGGGCGCCGGGGGCCGCCGCCGCGGCCTCGGCGTCGCCGCGCGCCCGGTCGAGGAGGTCGAGGTCGAGGCGCTTGGCCAAGGGGTGCTCGGCCAGGGCCCGGGCGGCCCGGTCGGCGGCCTCGGGCGAGAGGGTGACGAGCTCGAAGCCGTCGAGGATGCCGAGCAGGCCGAGCAGCTCCTCCTCGGGCATGAGCTCCCCGGCGGGGCCGAACCTGCTCGCACCCGTGCCTCCGGCCGACATCCACGGCCGCTCGGGGAGGTCGCGCGGGTGGACCGTGCCCAACCACGCCTGGTGGGGCGGGTAGGCGACGGCGTCGTCGAAGGCGCGCAGCGACGCCAGGAACCTCTTCTCGACCCCGGGGTTGTCGGGGAGCTCGCGCCGGGGCTTGGAGCCGTGCCGGGCCAGGCCGGGGGCGTGGCCGAGGACCTGGGTCGACGCGCTGACGACGGGGACCGGCATGGCCGCAGGGTAGCGGTGGACCGGCGCCCGAGCCCATTTGCCGTCCCCAGGACGGGAAGGGCTCAGTCCACCTCGAAGACGGTGGGCTGCTTCACGGGCGTGGACACGGCCTCCAGGGCCCGCTCGACCAGGCGCCGCCGCCACGCCTTCTCGTGGGCGGGAGCGAGCGAGGGGTCACCGGCCGGGTAGGGGATGCCCCGCGTCGGCACGATCCGGGGGGCGCCCACGCGCAGCGCGATCGACGTCAGGTTGCACAGGAGGGCGGTGGGGATGCCCGCCCGCTCCAGCTCCTTTGCCAGCGTTGCCCCGCAACGCGTGCCCGTCCCTCACGTGGAGGTCAGGACCGCGGCCCTCACCTCCGAGTGGTGGAGGTCGGCGGCCCACTCGATGCCGAAGCGGCGGGCGTTGCCGACCGACGTGCCGTTGCCGGCGGTGACCAGGTAGGCGGGGAAGAGGGTGCCGATCCTGCCCTCCCGCTCGAGCTCCCGGGCCACGTCGAGGGGCAGGATGCGGTGCGGGTCCTCGTTGGCCCAGGTGGTCGAGAACCCCCCGTGGACGGAGCGCCACTCGCCGGGGGCGAGGGCGTCGACCCCCTCCAGCGGGTAGCGCAGCCAGCGGGTGGCCCGCGCCGACTCGAGGCGGCCGGGGTTGTCGTCGGGCACCAGGGCGCCCTCGGTGAGGATGGCCACGGTGACGTGGCCCGGGTCGGCGACCGGCGCCGCCGGAGCGACGTGGTCGAACCGCGGCAGGGGCACCTCTGTGGCCTCCTGGTCGCCGCCCAGCCGGGCCAGGGCCAGCTCGACGGCTCGGGTGGCGGCGTTGCGGTCGGACACCCGGGAGAGGCGGGGCACGGCGCCGATTCGCCCGTTCTCGGCGGTGAGCTCCTCGCCGCCGAGCAGGGCCCTGGCCGCGCCGGCCAGGGTCTCCAGCGACGGGCCCATGCGGCGGGCGGCCTCGCCGCTGGCGACGACGGGCGCGGGGACGGCCTCCTCGAGGCCCGGGTTGTCCGCGTGCATCGACGCGACGACGGGGATGCCCGCCTTGGCCACGGCCGCCGCCACCCGTCCGCAGGCCAGTCCGTAGCGGCCGCTGGTGAAGGCGGGCCCGGCCACGACCAGGTCGGGCTCGGCCTCTTGCACCAGCCGGACGATCTCGTCGACGGCGCCGGGCTCGCCCGCCGCGTAGTCGTCGCCACAGAAGACGGTGGCCACCAGCTCGTGCTCGTCGCCGAGCAGCTCCTGCAGCTTGCGCCCGGGCCCGACGGGACCGGGACGGGACTCGGGCGGCGTGCCCGCGGTGTCCTCGCCGCCGAGCCCGGCGAAGAACTGGTTCATGTAGTGGACGACGCGGCTCATTGAGCGGTCACCGCCTCCGGGGCGCAGGTGAGGTTGCCCCAGCCGAGGGGGCTGAGGGCGCAGTACACGACGGCCGTGGGGAGCTGCAGCTCGTCGGTGGCGGGCTGGTCCAGGAGGGCGACGGTGTCGCCGCCCAGCGCCCGTTCCACGGCGGGCAGCACCAGGTGCTCGTCGTAGTTGCCCGTGCTCACCATGGCCGTGGCCCGCTCCGGGGGCACGACGATGGGCGGCCCCGTGCCGTCGGCCCCGGCCATCTCCGCGAACAGGCCCACGGCCGCGATGCCGGCGTCCTCCAGGGCGTCCATCTTGAGCGAGACGTCGCCGTCGGCGTTGCCGCCCCCCTCCTTGGTGACCACGGCCGCGTCCCAGCCCGCCGCCGCGCAGACCCGGGCGGCGTGGGCCGACACCAGCTCCTTCTGGCCGGCGTCGACCGGCTCCGGGGAGATGACCAGGCCGGCGAAGGAGACGTCGACGCCGTGGCGGGCCCGCAGGGCGGCGACCACGGGATGGTTCTGGTGCATGAAGGTGGGGTTCTTGAGCGAGGGATGGCCGTACTGGCCACTGACGACGGCCCCGTCGTCGAGCTCGCCCGGGTCGAGGAAGGTGGGCAGGCCGGAGCCGAAGCTGCGCCCGTACACGAACACGTCCTTGAACGCTCCCTGGGTCTGGAGGTTGGTGACGGCACCGACACGCGGGAGCCCGTCGCCGGCCGGCCGCGCCGCGGGGGAGGGCAGCTCCTCGACCTGGGAGGGGGCAGCCTCGAGGGCGGCCTCGGCCAGGCGGGCGGCGAGGCGCAGGACTCCCCGGCGGAGGGCCCGGTCGACCTCGTCCCACGGCGCGCCCTCGGCGGGGGTGAACTCGACCACGAGGTTGTGGGTGGCGCCGAGCGGCGACAGGGTCGCGGCCGGCCCTGACAGGTCGACGACCGCCTCCTGGGCCCGGGGGAGGTAGCCGGCGGTCACGACCGCGGCGCCCCGCAGCACGTGGGTCTCGCCCCGTCCCTGGACGCGGGGCGGGCCGACGAAGCCGGGGAAGATCCCGCCGCCTCCGGCTCCCTTGGTCCGGGGCTCGACGGCGTCGAGGACCTTGACGATCCGTACCGACTCACCGGGCGAGGCCCACGAGACCGTCGTCGACGCCAGGGCCTCGTCGGCCAGGGCGGCCGCGGCGTCGGCGGCCGACACGGTGAGGTGGCCGTCGTCGAAGCGGGTCTGCTCGCCGACCGCCACCGAGCGCACCTGGTGCACCAGCCGGGTGAGGCCGTCGTCCTCGCTCACGGGGCGGGAAACTAGCCGCTAGACGCCGCCCCAGAACCGTTCGGGCCGGTAGACCTCCTCGGGGGGCGGGGCCGTCGGCTTCCCGGGGGTCTCTTCGACCAGGTCGTCGCGATCGAGCTCGCCCTCGATGTCGAGGCCGGCGACGCCGCCGTTCTCGTCCAACCGCACGGTGACCCTCGGCCTCTCGCCCACGGCCCAAGTGTGCGCCTGCCGGGGGTGGTTGTCCAGGCTCGCCGCACCTACCCTACGCTCGCCCCCGGTGAGCGCCCCCCGGGACACGGCCTCGCTGGCCGAGCGCCTCGAGCAGTACGGGCCCATCGCCCACCTGGTGACGGTGGGCGTCGAGGGCGTCCCCCACGTCGTGTCGGTGCGGGTCGAGCGGCGGAACGGCGACCTGGTGATGGCGGCCGGGCGCCACACCACCGCGAATGCCGCCGAACGCCCGGCCGTGACGCTGCTGTGGGCGGCCCCCCCGGGCCGGCACTACAGCCTCATCGTCGACGGGACCGCTCGGTCGACGCCCGAGCCGGCGCTGTCGACGCTCGCCGTGACCCCGACCCGGGCCGTCCTCCACCGCACCGCCGACGGCGACCCCTCGGCCCCCAACTGCATCACCCTCCTCTAGCGCCGGTTCCGAAGAGGAAGGCGTCAGCAGTCGGCGTCGTCGTAGGGGAGGCCGCGGGACGTCACCACCCTTGCCCGCCGCATCCAGCCCGGGGACGTCCGGCCGGCGCGTGGGTAGGAACCAGGGCGAAAGCCGAGACAGGGGCGGTGATGCGCAGATGAGCGTTGGTGCGATCCTCAAGGCGAAGGGCTCCGACGTCGAGACCATCAGCGGCGACGCCACGGTGGCCGACGCCGTCGCCCGCCTGCGGGACGCCGAGATCGGGGCGTTGGTGGTCTCCTCCGACGGCCAGACCGTCGAAGGCGTCCTCTCCGAGCGGGACGTCGTCGGCGCTCTGGCCGACCACGCGGGCGACGTCCTGAACCGCAAGGTCGCGGACATCATGACCAGCCGGGTGGCGACGTGCTCCCCGGAGGACGGCGTCGAGAAGGTCATGCTCGAGATGACCGAGCTGCGCGCCCGCCACTTCCCGGTCGTCGAGGAGGGCAGGCTCGTCGGCATCGTCAGCATCGGTGACGTGGTCAAGAATCGGCTCGACGAGGTGCAACTGGAGAAGAAGGTTCTCCGGGACAGCTACATCGCCGGCCGGTAGGCCCCCTACTCGAGGCCGAGGCTCGGCTGGCCGCGCTCGCGGCGGCCTCCGGACGGCTTTCGCGCCTCCTCGGCGGGGTGCTCGACGAGGGCGACGACTCTCGTGGCCATGAAGCGTGCCGACCGGACGGTCTGCCCCGAGCGGGTCACCTCCGACACCTCGACCGTCCCCCGGCTGATCGACACCTCCACCCGCCGGCCGGCCCGGGTCGCCACCACCTCGAACTGGCGGACGCCGCCCCCGACGTCGACCACGATCTCGACCCGATCGCCCTGCACGGCTCCACGCTATGGCGGATCGCCGGCCGCCACCGCGCTCGGGCACGCAGCCGCCACCGCGCTCGGGCACGGAGCCGCCACCGCGTTCGGGCGCCGGCGGCCGGCCGCATACTGGCGGTATGCACCTCCCGGGCCCGTCGCAGTGACCGCCGCCCGGGGTCCTGCGGCCCGGCGCTGGCGATCGTTGGTACGGGGCCGGCGGGCCGAGATCGAACGGCTCGCTCCCGGGCGCCATCCCCCGGGCGGCGGGTACTGGGACCAACGGGCGGAGCGCCTGGCGGCGCGCATGACCGCGGCGCCCGAGGGCGATCCCTTCCTCGCCCGCCTCCGCCGCCTCACCGGCTCCCGCACGACGGTCCTGGACGTCGGCTCGGGCCCGGGCCGGTTCTCGCTCGCCGTGGCGCCGACGGTCGCCCAGGTCGTGGCCGTCGACCCCAGCCCGGCGATGCTCGGCATCCTCCGCCGGCGGGCCGACGAGGCCGCCCTCTCCAACGTCGTCACCGTCGAGGGCCGCTGGGAGGAAGTCGACGTCAGCCCCGTCGACGTCGCCTTCGCGTCCTACGTCCTCCCCATCGTCGAGGACGCCCCCCGGTTCCTGGCCAAGCTCGACGCCGCCGCCCGCCGCCACGCCCTCCTCTACCTCGGGGCGTTCAGCATGGACGGCATCCTCGACCCGCTGTGGCGGCACTTCCACGGCCGCCGTGATCCGCTGGAGGCCCGGCGGTCCCGGGCCCCGGTAGCAGCGAGTAGAAAGGCGCCGATGTCGGACGTCGAGGCCCAGGCAGGCGAGAAGGCCCCGCCCGGGGGTCTCCGCCTGGACGTGGTGAGGGAGGC
>DASZOE010000066.1:0-1582 GCA_035550945.1 Acidimicrobiales bacterium | reverse complement strand
GTGGGGCTGCTGCACGGGCCGGGGCCGGTAGGTCGCGCCCCGCAGCTGGTAGTGGCGGCCGTCGAAGGTCGCCCCGTCGGTGGTCATCAGCGCCCGCAGCACGGCGATGGCCTCCTCCAGCCGGTCAGCCCGCTCGGCCGTCGGCGGGAAGGGGACGCCGAGCTCGACATGCTCGTCGCCCAACCAGGCCGCGCCGACGGCGAGCTCGAGGCGGCCCCCCGACACGTGGTCGACGGTGACGGCCTCGGTGGCGAGGATCGACGGGTGCCGGTAGGTGATGCCCGTGACGAGGGCACCCAGCCGGATGCGGGACGTGCGGGCGGCCAGGGCGGCGAGGAGGGTGTAGGCCTCGAGGCACGGGCCCGTCGAGGCGCCGTAGAGCGGCGTGAAGTGGTCGAAGACCCAGGCCCCGTCGAAGCCGGCGTCCTCGGCGAAGCGCACGCGGTCGACCATCTCCTCCCAGCCCAGGTGGTGCTGGGCGACGTCGATCCCGATGCGCACGGGTCAACGGTAGGTTGGGAGCAAGGACGGTGGCAGCCTCGGAGAGGAGCGCACGATGGCCGGGCGGGGGCGCGACGAAAAGGGCTCGGCGGCGGCGCTGATCCCGCCGCATCCCACGATCGACCGGCTCCGGGACGCGGCCGAGGAGTGCCGGGGCTGCGACCTGTGGGAGAACGCCACCCAGACCGTCTTCGGCGAGGGGCCGGGGCGGGCGCGGGTGCTGATGGTGGGTGAGCAGCCCGGCGACCGGGAGGACCTCGAGGGCCACCCCTTCGTGGGCCCTGCGGGCCGCATCCTGGACTCGGCGCTGACCGCCGCGGGCATCGCCCGCGACGACGTCTACGTCACCAACGCGGTGAAGCACTTCCGCTGGGAGGCGCGGGGCAAGCGACGGATCCACAAGAAGCCGAGCATGGAGCAGGTGAACGCCTGCCGGCCGTGGCTGGAGGCGGAGATCGACCTGGTGGGCCCCGAGGTGGTCGTCTGCCTGGGCGCGACCGCCGCCCAGGCCCTGCTCGGGCGGGACTTCCGGGTGAGCCGCCAGCGGGGCGAGTTCGTGCCCAGCCCGGGCGGGCCCCTGCTGACCGCCACCGTGCACCCGTCGTCGATCCTGCGGGCGCCCGACGAGGCGCGGGAGGCGGAGATGGCGGCCTTGGTGGCCGACCTCACCGCCGTCGCCCAGCGGCTCACCTAGATCGGGATGGAGGAGGGGAGCCGGAAGGCCGGTCATGGTGGTCGTTCATCCGCCGGTCGAAGAACCCGGAGCTCCCGGTCGGAGTCGACCACCGGAGGCGGCTAAGCTGCCTTCCGGAGTGGCCGGCGGCCGCTCGGGGTCATCCGTCAAGGGTCGGTCACGGCCGAAGTTCTGCTCGGTCGACCCATCCTTTTCGTCGATGACCAAGGAGTCACCTCTTCCATGAACACCTTCGACGCGCTCGGCGTGTCGCCCGACCTCGTCGCCGCGCTCGCGGACGCCGGGATCACCGTCCCCCGCCCCATCCAGGCCGGCACCATCCCCGACGCCCTCGCCGGTCGCGACGTGTGCGGGAAGGCAGAAACGGGGTCGGGCAAGACCCTCGCC
>DASZOE010000065.1:0-2116 GCA_035550945.1 Acidimicrobiales bacterium | reverse complement strand
CAGCTGGCCCCGACGGTCACGACCCTGTTCGGCCATGCTCGCTCCTCGACCGTGCGCCCGGCGGCAAACCGGCGGGAGCGGCGCAGGGGCTGGCCCGCCGGGCAGCTCACTGCAGAACCAGGAGCAGTATCGCGCCGATCAGGCCGGCGGGGCCCTCGACGACCGGGCGGATCAGCGTCGCGCCGGCTCCGGGCCGCGGTCCCCGTGGCGGCGGGCCCAGAACGGAGAGGACCGCCAGCGCTGCTCGAGCAGGTACATGCGCCGGCGCTCCCGGCGGTACTCCTCGTACGCCGAGCCCACCCACGCCGAATACCGGCTCGTGCCTTCGACGTCGCCGTCGAGGGCGCGGCACACGGCGTCGGCCGCCGCCACTCCGGAGGCGAGCGCCCAGTAGAGGCCCTGCCCGCTCAGGGGGTCGAGGGTCATCGCCGCGTCGCCCACCGCGATCCAGCCCGTCCCCGTCACGTCGGCCCGGCGGGACGAGCCGGCGGCGACGACGCGGGGTGACGAGAGAGGTCGCAGGTCGTGGAGCAGCGCCGACGTGCGCGGCGCCGTCGCCAGCAGTGAGAACCACCGCGCTTCGCCGTCGGGGTCCGGACGGGGCAGGAGGTCGGCATCGGTCAGGTAGGCGACGGCGACGAGGTCCTGGCCGAGGAGCGTCACGTACCACCAGCCGTCGGGCGCGGCCTCGATCCAGGTCCGGGTCGGCGAGATGCGGTTCCCGGCGCCCTCGAGCCGGCGCGCCAGACCGACGAGACGGTCGTCGGCGAGTCGGCGCCCGCCGGAAAGGGCGCCGGGTGCACCGCCGCGGCCGGTCGCGGTCACCACGAAGGTCGCGACGTAGACGTGGTCGCCATGGCCGTCGCCGACCGTCAGTGACCACGCGCCCGCCTCGTCGTGGCACGACCGGACCGGTGAACGCAGCCGCACCTCGACCCCCCGTTCCTGTGCCGCTTGGCACAGCAGGGCGTCGAAGCGGCGGCGGTCCAGCCGCCATCCCCGGCTGGGACAGTCGAAGACCCAGTCCGAGAAGCGGAGCTCCTCGCCGCCCCAGGCCGAGGTCACACCGTGGCACGGGGGGAACCGGGCCCGCTCCATGTCCTCCCAGACGCCGAGCACTTGCAAGAGGCCCTCAGCCGCCCCGGGCAGCACCTCCCCCACCTGTGGCGGTGGGATTTGGCTGCGCTCGAAGAGACCGACCCTTAGGCCCGCGCCGGCAAGGCGGAGGCTTGCCGCCGCCCCTGCCGGTCCGCCACCCACGACGGCAACGTCCAGCTCCACGGGCGCCCTGCCGTCGACCCGGGCCAACGGGACCTACTCCGGGCGGGGCAGGCTGCGCTCCTGCTCGAGGAACACGGTCGTCCCGTCGCCACGGACGTGCCCGCGGACAACCCCGAGGCGATGCCAGTTGGCCGCCATCGTGTCGAAGGTCTCGGCGCCGTCGGCCCACTCGCTCGGCGGCCCGAGGTCCGGCTCGGTGAAGACCTCGTCGGGCCGCTGGGCCGGCCACCACCCGATGCGGGCGTGGTCCTCGAACTCGCAGGCGGCGAAATCCGCCTGCCACGGCACGGCGTTGCCTGCGGTGAGGCCCCCCGGATCGACCGCGGCCCGGTCGATCCGGAAGGGCTGGGCGTAGATGGCGGCGTCCTTCATGATCCGGCCCGCCTCGATCCCCGGGAAGAAGGCCCCGCCCGAGCAGCTCTCCAGCGCGTACCGGGTCAGAGCCTCGGGCACCGGCTCCTCCGGCAGGTCCGCCTGCCAGTCGTTGACGAAGTTCCCCGCGACCCAGTCGAGCAACATCGCGTACTGGGCCCGCGTGGGGGGCAGCACCCTCGACGAGTTCGTCTCGTCGTGCAGCCTCGGCATCGATCGCTCGGGCATGGAGACCGGTGGCGGCTGGTTGGGGTCGCGCAGCCGATCGACGATCCGCTTGCGGTTGAGCCGCCGGCCTTCGGGGTCGGCGAGCTCCGACCACTGTGCGGCGAAGTCGCCGGGCCGGCGCGGACCATGGCCGTCGTGGCCGAACCGGCTGACCCAGGCGTAGCCGCCGGCCCGGCTCAGCACCGGGTAGATGTGGCGCGTGAACGAGGGCGGCGAGGGCCGCCCGAGCCGGCCC
>DASZOE010000064.1:0-2717 GCA_035550945.1 Acidimicrobiales bacterium | reverse complement strand
GATCCCGGTTCGCGTGCGGGCCCGGCGGCGAGCCGGATGAGCCCGTCGGGGCCGGAGCTGTTCTCCGCCCTCGCCGAGGGCCGGTTCCGGCGGGACACCCGCTGGGGCGCCATCCTCCACCCGGGCACCGTCTCCCTCCGTGAGGCGCGGGCCACCGACGCCGTCCACGTGGCCGTCGACGGCGAACGGCTCACGGTGCACGTCGACCGCTTCTCGCCCCTCGCCCTGACGCCGGGCGACGGGCGCCGCCGGTACGCGCCCCTGCGGGTGGCGGTGCACGTGATGAGCCTGGTCGGCGACGCCGTGGGTCTGCTACGGGGAAGGCACCCGGAGCGCTGCGAGCTCCTGTGCGACGTGGTCGAGATCGACGACGACGAGCTCGAGCCCGACTGGCTCGGGAACGGGTGCCCGGACGTCGGCGGGGGGCGGCCCGAGCCCGGCTGCGTGCCCTTCAACGTGGCCGACGAGGCCGTCCATCTCCTCGACTCGCCCACCGAGGCGTGGAGCATCCACCTCGAGGCCCGGTTCGGCGGCCGCCTCGACGACGACCGCCTCCGGGCGGCGGTCGGCGCCGCCCTGGCGCGCCACCCGATGGCCCGGGCCCGGAAGCTCCCCTGGCGGTGGACCGACCACCAGTACGAGTGGCAGATCGAGCCCGTCCCCGACCTCGACCCCCTCACCGTTGTCGACTGCCCCGACGAGCGGGCCCTGGACGCCGTGCGGGCCCAGCTGCAGAGCCTCTCGGTTCCCCTCGCCGAGGCGCCGCCGCTGCGTCTCCGCCTGGTCCACGGGCCCGACGGCGACGTGCTCATGCTCAACGCCAACCACGCCGCCACCGACGGCTACGGCGCCCTCCGCCTTCTCCGCTCGGTGGCCCGCGCCTACACCGGCGCCGACGACCCCGTACCCGAGCTCGACCTCTTCGCCGCCCGAAACCTGACCGCGGGCCTCGCCGCGCCCGACCGGGCCACCCGGGTCCGCCGCCGGCTCGCCTTGGCCGAGAAGCTCCGCGACCTGGCCGCCGCCCCGGCCCGCGTCGCCCCCGTCGGCCCCGCCGACCAGCCCGGATACCGGTTCCGGCTGGCCTCGCTCGGCGCCGAGGAGACGGCGGCGCTGGCCGACCTGGACCACCCGGGCACCGTCAACGACGTGCTGCTGGCCGCCCTGAACCTGGCCGTCCACCGGTGGAACGCCGCCCAGGGCGCGCCCTGCGGCCGCGTCAGCGTCCTGGTCCCGGCGAACCTCCGCCCCCGGGCGTGGCGCGACGAGGTGGTGGGGAACTTCACCCTCCTCACCCGCCTGTCCACGACGGCCCGCCAGCGGGCTTCCCGGCGCCGGGCCCTCGCCGCCCTCACCACCCAGACGCAGCGCAAGAAGCGCACCGGCATGGGCACCGCGCTGGTGGAGGTGCTCGGCGCCTCCCCCGTCCTGCCGCTGTGGGCCAAGTCGGCCCTGTCGCCGCTCCTGCGTCTCACCGGCAACCGCCTGGTCGACACCGCCGTCTGCTCCAACCTCGGCCGCCTCGACGAGCCCCTCTCCTTCGGCCCCGGCGCGGGCGAGGCCACGGCCGTGCACTTCACCGCTCCCGCACGCATGCCCTGCGGCGTCTCGATCGGTGCCGTGACCGCGGGCGGACGGCTGCACCTCGCCTTCCGCTACCGCCGGGCCCAGTTCGACGACGACGCCGCCGCCCGCTTCACCGAGCGCTATCTCGCCGAGCTGGCCGCCCTCGTCGCCGACGTCTCACGAACCGGCGGTGGATAGGCGCGCCACGGCGCGCCTATCCACCGCCAGTTCGCTCGGGGCCCGCCTCCCGGCGGCGACCGACCGTACCCACGGCCGCGGTCCCCCACCCGGCCAGGAGGACCAGGGCCAGGGCCGCCCAGGGGGAGCGGCCCAGCCCTTCGCGCCCGGACCGGACCACCGTGGGCACGCCTTCCGGTGGGCGCAGCTCGCCGACCGCGCCGGTGCTCGGCTCGCCCGGCTCGGCGTCGCCCACGACCTCGGGGTCGCCGACGCGGATCGTGAAGAGGCTCGAGCGCAGGCCGAGGATGTCGACGAGGCGCAGGCCGGGGATGGCGAGGGGACCGGCGTCGCCGTCGACGGTGACCTCGAGGGCGCGCCCCGACGGGCCCGCCTGCGACACCCGGGCGGCGCTGGGCCGGCCCGGGTAGCCGACCCGCGCCGCGAACGCGCCGGGCTCGAGGCGGACGGTCCAGGGGGACGGGTCGAGCGTCGGATAGGGCGCGGAGCGGAGGTAGGAGAACTCACCGAAGTCGGCACCGAAGCCCTCGACGGGGCTCGCCGAGACCCCACCGCCGTTGGCCGAGTAGACGGCCTCGATGAGAGCGCCGCCCTGGACGAGGACCTGGCCGCGGGTGTCGGCCACGGCCTTGTTCATCGCCGCGTACTCCACCGTCTCCCCCAAGTACACCTGGCACTGCTGCGTGTCGCAGAGCTTCCCGTCGGTGGCCATGGCCCGTAGCGCGTACGTGCGGGCGGCGATGGCCTGGGCCCGGAGCGAGGCTGCCGGCCAGCCCGGCTCGAGCACCTCCCCCATCCCCCGCAGGTACTGCTCGACGTCGAGCTCGTTCACCAGGTGAAGCCCACCCCCGGCGGCCTCGGCCCGGATCACGCCCCGGTAGCGCCGGCCCTGCGCGGGGAGGGCCACCGACGAGCCGCCCCTGGGGACGGCCCACAGCGGCCGGGTGGAGGTC
>DASZOE010000063.1:0-7775 GCA_035550945.1 Acidimicrobiales bacterium | reverse complement strand
GCCGGTGGCCGTGGGTCCTGCTCGTCCTCCTCCTGCTCGCCGGTGCCGGCACCGCCGGGGGCATCGCCCTTGCCCGGTCGCGGGTGCCCAGCATCCCCGTCCCCGACCAGGTCAACAAGCCCGAGGCCGAGGCGGCGGCGGCGCTGCGGGCGCTGAAGTTCGAGGTCGTGTCGCAGGAGGAGTACGTCAACGACACGGTCGCTGGACAGGTCACCGCCCAACGCCCGCCGGCCGGCGAGGAGCTGAAGGAGGGGGGCACCGTGTACTTGACGGTGTCGAAGGGGCCCGTACCCGTCCCCGTGCCGGACCTCACGGGCGCCACCCGCGCCGCGGCCACCGAGGCCCTCGCCGGCGCGGGGCTCACCGTGGGCAACGTGAGCGAGAAGGCCAGCGAGGAGGTCGCCGCCGGGGTGGTCGTCGACTGGTCGCCCAAGGGCGGGACGGCGCCCACCGGCAGCGCCGTCGACCTGGTCGTCTCCTCCGGCCCCCCCCTGCGCACGGTGCCCGACGTGAGGGGCGGGAGCTTCGACGGGGCGTCGACCGCCCTGAGCGGCCTGGGCCTCAAGGTCGGCCGCGCCGACGACTACAGCGACACGGTCCCCGAGGGCGAGGTGATCGGCACCCGCCCGCCGTTCGGGACCAAGGTCGAGCGGGGCTCCACCGTCACCGTCGTCGTTTCCAAGGGTCAGCCGGTGGTGCCCGACCTGAAGGGGCTCACGGTGGCCGACGCCACCGGGCGCCTGGAAGCCGTAGGCCTGAAGGTCGGCGTGGTCTACGGCCCCGCGGGCGGGAAGGTGTTCCTCACCACGCCGGGGTCGGGCACCAAGGTCAAGAAGGGCAGCTCGATCAGTCTCTTCATCCTCTGAGTGGACTCGGTCACGCTCGTCGTCGCCGGGGTCGCCGTGCTCATCCATGTGGTGGCGGGCCTGGTGCTCGCCATCGTGTTGCGTCGGAGGAGCTGACGGGCGGGCGCCTATCGGGGCGCCGCCCGAGCCCGATAGGATCGGAGGTGCGCCACGAGGCTGGGGGTCCGGTGACGGACCACACGTCCGTCCGGATACCTACGGTCTCCTGAGGAGGGACGCTCGTGAGCTCGAACTCCAAGTCGTTCTGGTCGACCATGCCGGGACTGATCACCGGGATCGCCGGGATCCTCACCGCCCTGGTGGGGCTGGCCACGATCCTCATCCAGGTCGGGGTGATCGGCGGTGACGGGGACTCCAGCCCCAAGTCCGAGCCGGGCGAGACGGTGACCACCGACGCCGACGGCAGCCCGTCGGGAGCCTCGGGGCGGTCGGGCACGGCGACGACGCCGGGGCGGCCGACCTTCACCGTCGCCCCCACCAGCCTCCGGCTCTCGGGGAGCGAGAAGTCGGACACGGTGACGGTGACCAACACCGGGTCGGCAGCCTTCTCGGTCTCGACCGCGGTCACCGGGGACGGTGAGGATCAGTTCGACGTCAGCAAGGGCTCGTGCGGGTCCGAGGTGCCCGCACGCGGCACCTGCACGATGACGGTGTCGTTCAAGGGGGGCCTGGAGGCGACGGCCAAGCTCGTCGTGACGGTCAAGGGTGCAGCCTCCCCCCAGGAGGTCTCGCTGCGGGGCACGCTGCTCTGAGCCGGGTCGCTACTCGGTGATCTCCTTGATGCGCCGGGCGATATCGCCGGCCTCCGGAGTGAGGGGAGTGGCCTGCTGCTGGACGGCGGCGATGAGCTTGGGGAGGTCGCCCTGGACGCGCACCTTGCCGGCCATGAAGGCCTGCATCGCCGTCTCCATGGTGCCGTCCACGAACACCGCCTTGGCCGTCTCGTAGTCGAGGGTGACGGTGACGTCGGGCTCGTCGAGATGGCCGGCGTCGATCTCGAGCTCGCCCGACGTGGTGTCGATGTGGGCGTCGAGGCTGCCCGGCCCGAAGGGCACGTCGGTGATCACCTGGTTCATGCGCACCGGGTTGGCCACCTGCTGCGGCGAGCCGCGGTGCGCCTCGCGGATGCGGCGGGCCGCGGCGATCCAGTCGTCGGAGAGGAACGGGTAGGTCGGCACGGCAGTGGAGGGTAGTGGCTGCCTGCCGGGCGCCCGGCGTCGTGGCCGGCGGCCGGGGCGCTTCGTGCCGGGGCGTAGACTGGACCCGTGAGCACGAGCGCGAGCAACGACGCGACGAGGGCCGGCGAGGTCAAGCTCGGTGAGATGTGCGACGTGTGCGCCCAGGTCGTCCCCCCCGGCGAGGGCGTTCGGGCCGAGCTGACGGTGAGCGGCGCCATGTGCCCGTCACCGATGGTGTTCCACGAGGAGTGCTACGAGAAGGCGTCGGAGCTGTGGCAGCCCGACCCCGACTCCTACTGCGCGGTCGACCCGGAGTTCCCCGAGACCGGGCAGTGGACGCTCCCGGAGCAGCAGCAGGGCTGAGCCCCGACATCTCGAGGGCCGAACGATGACCGAGGCTGTCACCCGCCCCCGCTCCGATCCGGTGATCGGGTGGCGGTACTGGCAGCTGGCGCCGGCACTCCGTTCGGGCACGGAGCCGGCACTCCGTTCGGGCACGGAGCCGGCACTCCGTTCGGGCACGGAGCCGGCACTCCGTTCGGGCACGGAGCCGGCACTCCGTTCGGGCACGGAGCCGGCACTGCGTTCGGGCACGGAGCCGGCACTGCGGCTGCGGTCGGTCACCCAGCGGCGCATCGAGTGGGCGCCGGGCGCCGTTCTACGGGCCGCCTGCCTGGGGGCCGGCCACCGGGCGCCCGACGAGCGGTGCGACTGCGGCCTGTACGGCGCCCGCGACCTCCCGACGTTGCGCGAGCACGGGCTGTGCCTGGCGCCCGAGGCGCTGGTCGTGGGTCAGGTCGCGCTGTGGGGCCGGGTCCTCCCCGACGTGAGCGGCTCGAGGGGCGAGTACGCGGCGCCGGCGTCGCTCTGGGTCGTCCGTGAGCTCGTCCTCGAGGAGGAGCTCTCCGGCGTGGTCTCGTCGCTGGAGCCCTACGGCGTCCCCGTCGACACCATGGCCCTGGCCGACGCGGTCGCCGGCGTCACCGAGAGGACGCTCGCCTTCCAGGCCATGTCGGCGCGAGCCAGCCGCACGCGTGGCTGAGCTCCTGCCCGGGGCCGATCCCTTCTCGGCGCCGGGCGGGCCCGACGGCGCCCTCGTGCTCCACGGGTTCACGGGCAGCCCTCACTCGATCAGGGGCCTGGGCCGGTCGCTGGCCGGCGCCGGCCTGGCCGTGGAGGCGCCCCTCCTCCCCGGGCACGGGACGACGATGGAGGACATCCTCGGCACCGGCTGGGACGACTGGCGGGCCGGCGTGGAGCAGGCGTACGTCGACCTGGCGGCGCGCTGCCGGCGGGTGGTCGTCGCCGGGCTGTCGATGGGCGGGAGCCTGGCTGCATCCCTCGCCGCCGACCACCCCGAGGTGGCGGGCATGGTCGTGGTCAACCCCCTCATCGACCCACCCGCGCCCTCGTTCCAGGACATCCTGCGCGGCCTCCTCACCCAAGGGGAGACGGTGATACCCGGCGCGCCGGGCGGCGACATCGCCGACGACGAGGCCCACGAGGTCGGCTATCCGGGGACTCCCATCGCCCCTCTGCTCTCGATGTGCCGAGGCCTCGACCGTCTCCTGCCCCGGTTGGGCGACATCACCTGCCCGGTGCTGGTGATGACGAGCGTCACCGACCACGTCGTTCCTCCCGTGTCGAGCGACGTCCTGGCCGACCGCGTCTCCGGCTCCGTCGAGCGGGTCCGCCTGGAGAACAGCTTCCACGTGGCGACCCTCGACAACGACCGCGAGGAGATCGAGCGCCGCACCGTCGACTTCGCCCTCGAGGTGCTGGACGGCTGACGCGGACGAAGTCGGAGGAGGAGGCCGGCGGAGGGCGCCTACCATCGTCGGGTGGCCGGACGCATCTCCCGTGACGACGTCGCCCACGTAGCCGGCCTCGCCCGGTTGCGGCTCACCGACGAGGAGCTGGAGCGGTTCACCGACCAGCTGGCGACGGTGCTCGAGCACGCCGCCGACGTGGCCGCCCTCGACACCGCCGGCGTCCCGCCGACGGCGCACCCCCTCCCGCTGGCCAACGTGTTCCGCGACGACGCCCCCGTCGCCGGGCTCGACCGCGACGAGGTCCTCGCCGCCGCCCCGGCGGTGGAGGACGGGCGCTTCCGCGTCCCCCGCATCCTGGGCGACGCCCCATGAGCCCCGCCCCGGCGGCCACGGCCGTCGACATCGCCCGGGCCGTGCGGGCCGGTGAGCGCCGGGCGGTCGACGTCACCGACGAGCACCTGGCCCGGGTCGGCGAGCGCGAGCAGGAGCTGCACGCCTTCAACCACGTCATGGCCGAGGAGGCGCGGGCCGCGGCCGCCGCCGTCGACGGGGCCGTCGCCGCCGGGCGCGACCCGGGGCCGCTGGCCGGCGTCCCCGTCGTCCTCAAGGACAACCTGTGCACCCGCGGCGTGCCCACTACGTGTTCGTCGCGGATCCTCGAGGGCTGGCGGCCGCCGTACGACGCCACCGTCGTCACCCGCCTGCGCGAGGCCGGCGCGGTGGTGATCGGCAAGACGAACCTCGACGAGTTCGCCATGGGCTCCTCCTCCGAGAACTCCGCCTTCGGCCCCACCCGCAACCCCCACGACCCGTCGCGGGTCCCCGGGGGCTCGAGCGGCGGCAGCGCGGCGGCGGTCGCCGCCGGGTTCGCCCCCCTCGCTCTGGGCTCCGACACCGGCGGGTCCATCCGCCAGCCCGCGGCACTGTGCGGGGTGGTGGGCGTCAAGCCCACCTACGGCCTCGTGTCCCGTTACGGCCTGGTGGCCTTCGCCTCGTCCCTCGACCAGATCGGGCCGCTGGCCACCACCGTGGCCGACGCCGCCCTCCTGCTCGAGGTGATCGCCGGCCACGACCCGGCCGACTCGACGTCGGTTCCCCGGCCCGCACCGGAGCTGGTGGCGGCGCTCGACGAGGGTGTCGACGGCCTGCGCGTGGGCGTGCTCACCGAGCTCACCGAGGGCGCCAGCCCCGACGTGGCGGCGCGCGTCGAGCAGGCGGCCCGGGCCCTCGAGGCCGCCGGCGCCAAGCTCGACGAGGCCTCCGTGCCGGCGGCCACCTACGGCCTGTCCGCCTACTACCTCATCGCCCCGGCCGAGGCCTCCTCCAACCTGGCGCGCTACGACGGGGCGCGCTACGGCCTCCGGGTCGACGGCCCCGACGTCGGGGCCATGTACACGGCCACCCGCTCGGCCGGGTTCGGGGCCGAGGTCAAGCGCCGCATCATGCTCGGCACCTACGCCCTGTCGGCCGGGTACTACGACGCCTACTACGGCCAGGCCCAGCGGGTGCGCACGCTCATCATCCGCGACTTCGAGGCCGCGTACGCCACCCACGACCTCCTGCTCGCGCCCACCACGCCCACCACCGCCTTCGCCCTCGGGGCCAAGACGGGAGACCCGTGGGCCATGTACCTGTCCGACGTGTGCACCGTCCCGTCCAACCTCGCCGGCCAGCCCGCGCTCTCGGTGCCCTTCGGCAGCGGCGACGACGGGCTGCCGGTGGGCGTGCAGGTCCTGGCCCCCGCCCTCGGAGAGGTCGCCATGTTCCGCGCCGCCGCCGCCCTCGAGGGGGCGGGCGCGGGCCCGAGCGGCCCAGCGCGGGAGAGGTCGTGACCGCGACCGCAACCGGCTGGGAGACGGTGGTGGGGCTCGAGGTCCACTGCGAGCTGGCCACCGCCACCAAGCTCTTCTGCGGCTGCCGCAACGCGTTCGGCGACGAGCCGAACACCAACGTGTGCCCCGTGTGCCTGGGGCTCCCGGGCTCGCTGCCGGTGCTCAACCGCCAGGCGGTCGAGCTGGCCATGCGCATCGGGGCCGCCCTGCACTGCGAGGTGCGGCCGTCGATCTTCCACCGGAAGAACTACTTCTATCCGGACATGCCGAAGGACTACCAGATCAGCCAGTACGACGAGCCCATCAACGTCGGCGGCTGGCTCGACCTGCCCGACGGCACCCGGGTCGGCGTCACCCGGGCCCACCTCGAGGAGGACACGGGCAAGACGACCCATGTCGGCACGAGCGGTCGCATCCACGGCGCCGACCGGGCGCTGGTCGACTACAACCGGGCCGGCGTGCCGTTGGTGGAGATCGTGAGCGAGCCGGACATCCGCTCGCCCGAGCAGGCCGCCGCCTACGTCAACGAGCTGCGGGCCCTGCTCGTGGCCGTCGGCGCCTCCGACGCCCGCATGGAGGAGGGGTCGCTGCGGATCGACGCCAACGTCTCGGTGCGACCACTGCGTTCCGGCCCGCAGCCGGCGGCGGGCGCGACCGAGCTCGGCACCCGGGCCGAGATCAAGAACCTGAACTCCGTCCGCTCCCTGCGCCGGGCCCTGGATCACGAGACCGCTCGGCAGTCGGCGCTCCTCGAGGCGGGCGCGCCCGTCGTCCAGGAGACCCGTCACTGGAATGAAGACGAGGGGCGCACGTCGTCGATGCGGTCGAAGGAAGAGGCCTTCGACTACCGCTACTTCCCCGAGCCCGACCTCGTGCCGGTGGCGCCCGACGAGCAGTGGCGCGCCGCTGTCGCCGACACCCTTCCCGTCCTGCCCGCGGCGCGGCGGGAGTCGCTGGCAGCCAAGGCCGGGGTGGCCCCGGCGGAGGTGGCCCTGGTCGTCGACCGCGGCCTCGACGACCTCGTCGAGGCGGTCATCGACGGTGGGGCCGATCCCCGGCTGGCTCTGGCCCGGGCGGCCAACGAGCTGGCCGCCGACCTGGACCGGGCCCGGGCTCTCGACCCCGCCGCCTTCACCGCCCTGCTGCGGATGGAGGCCGACCGGCGCCTCACCGCCACCCAGGCCAAGTCGGTGCTCGCCGAGCTCCTCTCGTCCGGTGGCGACCCGGCCGAGATCGCCGCCGCCGCCGGCTACGAGGCGCTCGGCGGCGACGTCCTCGCCGAAGCCGTCGACGCTGCGGTCGCCGCCCACCCCGCGGAGTGGGCGCGGCTACGGGACGGCGAGCAGAAGCTCATGGGCTTCTTCGTGGGGAAGGTGATGGCCGCCACCCGGGGCCGGGCCGACGGCCGGGCCGTCACCGAGGCCCTGCGCACCCGCCTGTAGCCGGCGGCGCCGGCGGCGATCGGGCCCGAGGCGCGCCCGTCCGACGGGGGATGCTTGCGGTATCGGTTGGCCTAGGCCAGACTTCTGCCGCCTTGGTGAGAAAGGTGGGGCGATGAGCGGATCGGGCGCAGGTCGGCGGACGGCTGGCGCGGGCAGGGGGCTGCTACTGGGGTCAGCGATGACCCTGGCGGTGGCGCTGTTCGCGGTCCCCGCCTTCGGGCAGATCTCGTCCCAGGGCGGCGGTGTCGGCAACTCCGGCACGGCCGACGCGGGCACCGGTGGCAACAGCGCGGTCGGGAACCAGTCCGGGAACACCACGGTCGCCTCCACCACGGGGACGGTCACCGGCCTTCTCGGCGGGCTCCTCGGCGTCAACGTCAACCTGGGCGCGCCGCAGAACACCTCCTCGGGGAACGCGGCAGTGACGACGGGCCCGGCTACGGCGGCCGGCAACAACTCGGCGGGGAGCGTGAACCAGGCCAGCGGCGGGGGCGGCTTCGGCGGCGGGAGCCTCCAGAGCGGCTCGGTGACGAACTCGGGCGCGGCGGACGCCACCACCGGCGGCAACTCGGCGGTCGGGAACCAGTCCACCAACGCGGCCACCCAGACGCAGAACGTCGCCGGCGGCCTCCTCGGGATCGGCATCATCATCGGCGGGCCCTCCAACACGTCCACGGGCAACGCC
>DASZOE010000062.1:0-10935 GCA_035550945.1 Acidimicrobiales bacterium | reverse complement strand
CCAAGACCACGGGCGGCGGCTCCACCCGCAACGGCCGGGACTCGAAGTCCAAGCGGCTCGGGGTGAAGATCTACGACGGCGGTCTGGTCCAGCCGGGGACGATCATCGTCCGCCAGCGGGGGACGCACTTCCACCCCGGCGAGTCCGTGGGCCGGGGCGGCGACGACACCCTCTTCGCCAAGGGCCCGGGCACCGTGCGCTTCGGTCGCCGCCGCGGCCGTCGCCTGGTCGACGTCGTTCCCCCGGCCTGAGAGGCCGCGGGCCGGGGGCGCCCGGCCCGTATTCTCCACTCGTGGCCGGGTTCACCGACGAAGCCTCGGTCTGCGTGATCGGGGGGGACGGGGGTGCCGGCGCGGTGTCCTTCCGCCGCGAGGCCCACGTCCCCCGAGGCGGGCCCGACGGTGGCGACGGCGGCAAGGGCGGAGACGTCTGGCTGGTGGCCGATCCCGAGGTGGCCTCGCTCGCCGCGTTCCGCGACCACCCCCACCGGCGGGCCGCCTCCGGCACCCACGGCTCGGGCCGGGCCCGGCACGGCACCGCGGGCGCCGACCTCCGGGTTCCCGTCCCCGAGGGCACGGTGGTCAAGGACACCGACGGGAGGGTCCTCGCCGACCTGGTGGCTCCGGGCGACTCCTACCTGGCGGCCCGGGGCGGCCGGGCGGGCCGGGGCAACGCCCGCTTCCTCTCCAACCGCCGGCGGGCGCCGGCGTTCGCCGAGCAGGGCGAGAAGGGCGAGGAGCGCTGGCTCCGCCTCGAGCTCAAGCTCATGGCCGACGTGGCCCTCGTCGGCTTCCCGAACGCGGGGAAGAGCACCCTTCTCTCCCGCATCTCGGCGGCCAAGCCCAAGATCGCGGACTACCCGTTCACGACGCTCCAGCCCCCCCTCGGCGTGGTGCGGGTGGACGACACCGAGTTCGTCGTAGCCGACGTGCCCGGGCTGATCGAGGGGGCCAGCGAGGGGCGGGGCCTGGGCCACCGCTTCCTGCGCCACGTGGAGCGGGCCCGGGTGCTGGTCGTCCTCCTCGACCTGGCGCCCACCACCGGCGTCCCGCCCGCGGAGCAGGAGCGGACCCTCCTCACCGAGCTTGAGCGCTACCAGGCCGCCACTCCGTTCGGGCACGGCGGCGAGCTCCTGGAGCGGCCCCGGGTCGTGGTCGGCAACAAGGCCGACGTCGCCAGCGAGGCGTGGGACGGCGAGCCGCGCATCTCCGCGGTCACCGGCGCGGGCCTCCCGGACCTCCTCCACCGGGTGGCCCGCCTCGTCGCCGAGGCCAGGGCGGCGCGCCCGCCGGCTCAGGCCTTCGTGGTCCACCGGCCGGAGCCCGAGGGCGTGCGGGTGGAGCGGGCCGCCGACGGCACCCTTGTCGTGCGGGGGGCCTCCGCCGAGCGGGCCGTCGCCCTGAGCGACCTCGACGACCATGGCGCCCTCGCCTACGTCCACGAGCGCCTGCGCCGTCTGGGCGTCGACCGGGCCCTGGCCCGCTCGGGCGCGCGCGAGGGCGACCTGGTCCGGATCGGCGATCTGAGCTTCGAGTACCGGCCCGACCGGGCCGACGAGCACGAGGGTGGGGGCGGCCGGCCCCGTACCGGAACCAAATCGCGGGACAGGAGGCGGCGCTGATCGTCGTGGCCAAGATCGGCAGCTCGTCGATCACCGACGAGCACGGCCAGCTCGCCAGGGGCCCGATCGACAAGCTGTGCGCCGAGGTGGCGACCCTGCGCATGCGGGGCCACCACGTGGTGGTCGTGTCCTCGGGCGCCATCGCCGCCGGCCTGCCCGCCATGGGCCTTTCCGGCAGCGCGACGACCGACGTCGCCACCCTCCAGGCCGTGTCGGCCGTGGGCCAGAGCCGCCTCATGCGGGTCTACGACGACCTCCTCGCCAAGCGGGGGCTGATCGGCGGGCAGGTGCTGCTGGCGCCCCTCGACTTCGTCCACCGCTCGCAGTACCTCCACGCCCGGGGCACGCTCCGGCGCCTGCTGGAGCTCGGGGTGGTCCCCGTGGTCAACGAGAACGACGCCGTGGCCGACGACGAAGTCCGCTTCGGCGACAACGACCGCCTGGCCGCCCTCGTCGCCAACCTCCTGGCCGCCGACGTTCTCGTGCTCCTCACCGACGCCCCCGGGCTGCTCGACCGCGACCCCCGTTTCCACGAGGGCGCGTCGCTCATCGAGGAGATCGTGGAGGTCGACCACGAGTTCGAGCGCATGGCCGGGGGGCCCGGGTCGCCGCGGGGCAGCGGGGGGATGGCCTCGAAGCTGGCGGCGGCCAAGATGGCGGCGTGGTCCGGGGTCCGATCCGTGATCGCCGCGGCCGAGCGCCCGGGCGTCCTCGAGGAGGCGGTGGGCGGCGTCGCCGGGGTCGGGACCGTCGTCCGGCCCCGGGACCGCCGGCTGCCGGCCCGGAAGCTGTGGATCGCGTTCGCGGTCGGGAAGGCGGGCGTGATCGTGGGCGACGACGGGGCCCGCCGGGCGCTCGTGGAGCGGCAGTCGTCGCTGCTCCCGGCGGGCGTGGTCGAGGTCGACGGTGCCTTCGACGCCGACGCCGCGGTCGAGATCAGCGACCGCAGCGGGCGGGTCTTCGCCAAGGGCCTGGCCCGCCTCGGGGCCGACGCCCTGCGGGCGGTGGCCGGCAAGCGCACGGTCGACCTGCCCGACGGGCTGCCCCACGAGGTCGTCCACCGGGACGATCTCGTCACCCTTCCCTGAGACGCCGTTCCTGCCGGTTCGGACAAAACGGCTAAAGATCCGGCATTCGGATACCGATACCAGACGAGGGGCGCGGTCGACGGCCGGGCACGCTCCCCGAGGAGGGTCGGATGCGTCGAGTGCTGGTCACCCTGCTGCTGGCGTGGACCATCGCGGCCGCCGCCGGTTGGTCGACGGTCGCCGCCGCCGCTCCGCCCGACGAGCCCGCCCGCGGCCTCGTGCACCGCGGCCTCCGTCCCGCCACCGCGGGGGGGCCGTGCAAGACCGGGTTCGTACTCGAGCCCGTCCACGGCGGCCGCCCGTCGTGCACCCACGGTCCCGACCCCGCGCCCGAGGGCGTCGACGTCCGCGTCGCCCGGGAGCCCGGCCAGGTCGCGGCCGAGCTCGGTGCCCCCACGACGGCGGCCGCCACCCAGCTCCCGTGCTACGGCGACGGCACCAGCGGGCCGCGGGTGCAGCTCGTCTACGCCCATGCCTCCGACCGGGCCGACCGCTACGCCGCCTTCGCCGCCAGCTTCCAGGCCATCGCCGCCCGGCTCGACGGCGTCCTCGTCCAGAGCGCGGCGCAGACCGGCGGCGAGCGCCACGTCCGCTTCGTCACCGACGCCTCGTGCACCCCGGTGATCGATCGCGTCGTGCTCTCGGCGACGGGCGACGACGACGTCGGGGCGACGATCGGCGAGCTGGTCGCCAAGGGCTACGGCCGCAGCGACCGCAAGTACCTGGTGTGGGTGGACGCCAACGTCTACTGCGGCGTCGCCGAGGTGTACGAGGACGACCGCCCCGGCCTCGACAACCCGAACAACGGGACCCCGGTGGTGCGGGGCATGGTCGCCCGGATCGACAACGGGTGCTGGGGCCGCACCAACCTGGTCGAGGCCCACGAGCTCATGCACAACCTCGGTGGGGTCCAGTCCAGCGCCCCGCACGGCACCACGAACAGCCACTGCACCGACGACTACGACCGCATGTGTTACGTCGACGGCTCCGGCCATCCCGTCTCGGTGGTGTGCCCGGCGACGAGCCACGAGGCGCTCTTCGACTGCAACCACGACGACTACTTCACGACCGCCCGCACCGCCCCCACGCAGTACCTCGCCACCCACTGGAACACCGCCAACAGCGTCTTCCTGTCGTCGAGCGGATCGGTGTCGAGCTGGGGGTGGAACGGGAACGGAACGCTCGGGGACGGGACCTTGACGAATCGGCTCTCGCCCGTCCAGGTGCCCGATCTCACCGGCATGGTCGCGGTCAGCGCAGGCTACGAACACTCGCTCGCCGTCCGCTCCGACGGGACGGTCTGGGCGTGGGGCGGAAACGCCGTCGGTCAGTTGGGCGACGGGTCGACGGTGGCGCGCTCTTCACCTGTGCGCGTCGCGGGCTTGACGGGCGTCACCGCCGTGGCCGCCGGGGCCTATGACAGCTTCGCGCTGCGCTCGGACGGCACCGTGTGGGCGTGGGGCTACAACGCCGCCGGTGAGCTCGGAGACGGCACGACGACCGACCGCCACACGCCGGTGCCTGTCGTCGGCCTGAGCGGAGTGAAGGCGGTGGCCGCGGGTGTCTTCCACAACCTCGCCCTCCGGACCGACGGCACCGTGTGGGCCTGGGGTTGGAACTACTACGGCCAGCTGGGCGACGGCACGACCGTCGACCGCCGTACGCCCGTGCGGGTGAGCGGCGTGACGGGCATGACGGCGGTGAGCGCCGGCGCCTACCACAGCGTCGCGGTGCGGGGCTCTGACGGCGCGGTGTTGGCCTGGGGCAACAACACATGGGGCCAGCTGGGCAACAGCACCAACGTCGACCGCCGCACGCCGGGGGCGGTGCCGGGGCTGAAGGCCGTGACGTCGGTGGCTGCCGGCTACGTCCACAGTCTCGCCCGGCGCGACAACGGCTCGGTCGTGGCCTGGGGCTGGAACGGGGCCGGCCAGCTCGGGGACGGCACGATGATCGACCGCCGCGCGCCTGTGGCCGTGGTCGGGCTGGCCAGCGGCGTCAGCGCCGTGAGCGCGGGCCCGTACCACAGCGCGGCGATCCCCGCCTCGGGACGGGTGGTGACGTGGGGTTACAACGACCTGGGCGCGATCGGCGACGCGACGAGCGTCTGGCGGCTGGTGCCCACCCCGGTGAGGGGTTCGGGGACCGCGGTGCGGGTGTCCGTCGGAGGCTTCCACACGCTGAGCGCCTAGCGGACGTGGCCCGGCGGTCCGCCCCGTCAGGTCGAGCTGCCGTCGCCCTCGATGGCGGGCTGGTCGGCGGCGGGGCCGGGCCCGAGGCCGAGCTGGGACCGGATCTCGGAGAGCTTGGCCTGGGCCTCGGTGTTGATGGACGCCTGCTCGACCTCGAGCATGCGCTGCTCGACGGACTGCCCGGTGATCTCGGCGGTGCCGAGGGCCCGGGCGTAGCGGGTCTCGATCTTCTGGCGGACCTCCTCGAACGTCGGGACGTCCTGGCCGACGGTCTCGTTGAGGGCGGCCATGGCCGTGTTCACCTGCTCCTGCATCTTGGCCTGGTCCAGCTGGCCCAGGAGCTTCTGGCGCTCCGACAGCTTCTGCTGCATGGCGAGGGAGTTCTGCTGCACCGCCGACTTGGCCGAGTTGGCGGCCTGGGTGGCCTGGAGCAGGAGCTCCTTCAGCGAGTCGACCTCGCGCTCGGAGGCGACGAGACGGTTCGCGAACGACTCGGCCGCGGAGGTGTACTCGACGGCCTTGGCCGTGTCGCCCCGCTTGGTGGCGTCCTCGGCCATGGTGACGGCCTGGCGGGCCAGGGCGTTCTGCTTCTGGGCGTCCTCGATGGCCCGGTTGAGGCGCATCTCGGTCTGCTTCTGGTTGGCGACCACGTTGGCGGCCTGCTGGACGAGGCGCCGGTGCTGCTCCTGGGCCTCGATGAGGGCCTGCTCGAGTTGCACCTTGGGATCGGCGGCCTCGTTGAAGCGCCCGGTGAGGGCGGCCGTCAGGTAGCGCCACGCCCGCTGGATCAGCTTGATCATGCGCTCGACTCTACGGCGGCCTGGGGTGCCAGGGGACCCCGCTGGGAGTACGGACTGGGAGCGGCGTACAGTGCGCGTGCCCGAGAGTGCTTATGAACATCGCCTTCAACGCATCCGAGCGCTGCAGCCTCGGCATCGAGGTCGAGCTCGAGCTCGTCGACCGCGACACGCGCCAGCTCGCCAGCGCGGCGACCGGCATCCTCGCCGAGCTGGGCGACGGTCATCCCGGCGGTGAGCACCCGAAGGTCAAGCACGAGCTCTTCGAGTGCACGGCCGAGATCATCACCGGGATCTGCGCGACCGTGGCCGAGGCACGCGACGACCTGGCCGTCACCGCCAAGGAGCTGGCCGCCCGTACCGAGGCCCGGGGCCTGGCCCTGATGTGCTCGGGCTCGCACCCTTTCTCCGACTGGCACGACCAGGTGATCAGCCCCAACGAGCGCTACCACACCCTCGTCGACGAGATGCAGTGGGTGGCCCAGCGCCTGCAGATCTTCGGAGTGCACTTCCACGTGGGCGTGCGCTCGGCGGAGAAGGCCATCGCCATCGCCAACGCCCTCAACGCCTACATCCCCCACTTCCTCGCCCTTTCCGCGTCGAGCCCGTTCTGGGCCGGCCGCGACACGGGGATGGCGTCCAGCCGGAGCAGCGTCTTCGAGAGCCTGCCCACTGCCGGGCTGCCCTACCAGCTCTCGGGCTGGGAGGAGTTCGAGCAGTTCATGGGGACGCTCGTGGCCGCCCGGGCCATCACCAGCATCCGCGAGGTGTGGTGGGACATCCGTCCCCATCCCGACTTCGGCACCATCGAGCTGCGCATCTGCGACGGCATCCCCACCCTCCGCGAGGTGAGCGCCCTCGCGGCCATGGCCCAGAGCCTGGTCGAGTGGCTGGACACCCACATCGACCGGGGCTACGCGCTGCCGGTTCCCCGCCGGTGGGTCGTGCGCCAGAACAAGTGGCGGGCGGCCCGCCACGGCCTGGAGGCGGAGATCATCGCCGACGAGCAGGGCCGGCTCGTCCCCCTGCGCACGGCGGTGGAGGAGACGGTCGAAGAGCTGACGCCGGTGGCCACCCGGCTCGGCTGCGCCGACGAGCTCCGCCTCAACCTCGAGATCCTCGCCGAGGGCGCGAGCTACGAGCGCCAGCGGCGGGTAGTGGAGGCGGGCGGCAGCCTGTCCGACGTCGTCGACTCCCTCATCGCCGAGTTCGAGGCCGACCACCCGGCGTCCCGAGCCTGACGGGCCCCGCTCTACGGGCCCGGGACCACCGCATGGGTGGTCGGGGGCCCGGAGGTGGTCGCCGGCCCGGAGAGCTGCACGTGGCGGGCGATCACGACGCTGGCGACCGCGGCCCACAGGCACCACAGCGACGTGAACGCACGGGCGGCGAGAAGGACGAGGACCGGGACCGCGATCGCGTTGGCGGCACCGAAGAGGGCGATCCGGCGGTGGCTCGAGGCCACCAGCGCACCCACGGTCCCCAGGGCGTAGAGCACCGCGAAGAGCTCGCCGTACGGCGCCCCGACGCCGTAGCTCAGCGTGTGGCCGCGGATCGTCGCGCCGACCGGCCCGTCGAGGAGCGCCCGCAGGTAGACCACCGAGACGACCGCACCGAGCAGGGCGAAGCGGCCCATCACCCGCCGTCTCCGGGGTTCGGGCTCGACGAGCAGGACCGCCACTGGCGCCAAGACGGGCAGGGCCACGAGGGCGAACAGCAGGTACAGCCAGAGGGCGGTGTCGGCGGTGGCGGGGGCGACCTCACCTCGGAGCCCCCACCAGACGAAAGCCTCCGTGAGCTGATGGGCGCCGAAGAGCACGGGAAGGGAGGCGAGGGGCAGCTGCCGCGGGCGGTCGACGTGGCGGACGCCGGCGAGCCCGACGGCCCCGACGACCACTCCGGCGCCGATGTCCATCTCCGGCGAGAAGCACATCGGAGGGCCTAGGAAGGGCGTTGCGCCAGTGCCAAGGCGATGCTCCTCGTCCTACGAAGCGGACCCTGTCTGCTCAAGGACTGCGATGGGCCGGCGGAGCCGGTTGCTTCCAGGGTACCGGCGCCCTTCGGCAAACGAAGCGTCAGGCCCGGTTCTCCTCGAGGGCCTGGCGGAGCGACTCGAGCTCGCCCACGACCCCCTCGACCGCCGTTCCCAGGGGGTCGAGGTCGCCGGCGTCGCCGGCCCGCAGCGAGAGCTCGAGAGCCCGGGCGACCGCTTCGTCGAGCTGGGCGTCGAGGCGGCGGAGGCGGTCGCCGGCGTCGCGCACCACGGCCGAGAGCCGCTCGGCCGAGCCGAGCTGGCGGCGGAGGGCCTCGGCGGTGGCGACCAGCTCGGGGCGGTCGGGGCTGCGGGCCAGGTCGGCCTCCACGTGGTCGAGCTGGGCCCGTACGCCGGGGGCGTCGAGCTCGGCGACCGCCGCGGCCAGGGCGTCGGCCCGCTTGGCGATCCGCCACGACTCGGCGGCGGCGACGGACACCCGGCCCGCCATCTCCGCCAGCCGCTCGCGCAGGGGCCCAGGATCGGTGTCGGCCACCGCCCGCTGGAAGCGGTCACGCGCCGAGACGGCCTTGCGCACGTACGTCCGCCACGGCTCCCGGACCGCCCGCGGGTCCATGCGCTCGGCTTTGGGCCGGCGGGGAACGGCGAGCGCCACCCGCCCCGCCCAGCAGGCGGCACCCACGACCACGGCGGCGGCGAGGGGCGCCCCGGCCAGGATGGCGACCGACGCCCCCGCCCCCGCGGCCAGGATGGCCGACGGCGCGGTGACGGCCCGGGCGACGGCAGGGGTCCGGTAATCGGGCGGGATCCGCTCGATCACCGCGGTCAGAAGTTGCTGACGACCGCGGTCAGCACGTCGTTGATCGTCGAGGGGTTGCTGGCGTCGTAGGCGGCGGCGTTGGTGGCCTCGGCGATGCGGCGCAGGACGGCCAGGTCGGCGTCCCTCCCGTAGGCGATGGGGAAGACCCGGACCGGGCGGCTGGACTGGCCCTCGCTCCCCGCCCGCAGGGTGGCGAGCAGGCCGTCGACGTCGTTGTTCCGGGGGTCCTCGTTGCGGCCGTCGGTGAGCAGGACGACGGCGTTGATGCGGCTCTCGTCGTAGCCCTCGCGGACCTCGGTGTAGGAGTCCCCGGTCACCGTGTACAGCGGCGTCCCCTGCGTCGGCGTGAGGGCGCGGATCTTGGTGACCAGCTGCTCGCGCTGGGCGCCGATGGGAGCGATCGGGACCAGGTCGACGTAGTCGGTCGGCGGGGTCCGGCTGATCTCGGTCGAGAAGATGCGGAGGCCCACCGCGTCCTCGTCCTTGAACTGGCCCAGGGCGTCGATGGCGGCCTGCTTGGCCAGGTCGAGCTTCGTCTGGCCGGCGTTGTCGGCAGGGTCGCCCATCGAGCCGGACACGTCGAGCACGAGGAGCACCCGAGCGCTCTTGCGCTGCTCCCCCCACAGCTGGAGTATGCGCACGAGCACGGCCGGCTCGGGCACGCCGAGGACGTTCTGGGGCTGGTCGGGGTCGACTCCGTTCACCTTGGTGAGGGGATCGCCGAGCGGCACCGAGGGGTTGCCGGGCCGGAAGCCGAACGCGACCACCCGCCGCTGGTTGTCGGGCTCGAGCACGAACCGCTCGAAGAGCCGGGCCGCCTCCTTGCTCTCGGCCGAGACCCACGGCGCGTCGAGGACGATGAAGGGGTTGTCGGAGAAGAGCGTCCCCTCCTTGGGATAGATCGCGACGAGGGGGATGCGCGGCGGCCGGGGCTGCTCGCCGGGATCGAGGATGCCGTCGGGGTTGCCGCGGTTGTAGTCGATCACCGACTTCTCCTCGACGGCCACGGCCGAGGCGTAGGTGAGCGCCGTGCCCCGGGCGTCGTTGCGGTACCAGTTGTTGAGGAAGGTCAGGGTGATGTCGCCGTAGTGCACGACGGACGACTCGACGCCCCGGGCGAAGGCGTCGACCTCGGGGCGGGCCAGGTCCTCGGCGGAGAGATCGCGCGTCTTGCCGGTGGCCGCGTAGTACTGGGCGATGGTGGCCGACAGCGCGCTGGTGGAGAAGTTCGGGTTGGTCTTGCCGAGCCGGAACGGGCCCCACTCGGGGTGGCCCTTGCCGCCCCATCCCGCCGGGTCCTGGGCCAGCCCGAGGATGTCGCCGAAGCCGATGGGGGTGTCGGGCCAGCCGAGGGCCTCGGCCATGGGCCGGGGCATAGCGATCACGAGGAGCGTGAGCTGGAAGGGCTTGGCCGCGTCGGGTGACGTCCCTCCCGCCGCCACGTTGGCCATGGGCGGCGCGCCGCCGGCTCGCAGCTGCTCGTTGAGCACGGCCCCCCAGGCGCTCGACGCCGGCGACCACACGACCGGCCGCGGCCCGTTGGCGGCCTCGTCGGGCCAGCCCTGGGCCAGGAGCTGCTGGGCCGCGCCCGAGGACTTCCGCTGGACCCGCACGAACGCGCAGGTTTCGCCCTGCTCGGCCCGGTCGGAGCCGTTGAACCGCCGGGCCAGCTCGCTGAGGACCTCGAGCTTCTCGGGCGAGGAGGCGATGTCGACCGCCGTGCAGCCCTCGGGCACGTCCTCGAGCCGGCCCGACGACGACTCGGAGCCGTCGTCCGACGAGGTGCACGCCGCCAGCAGCAGGCCGGCGACGAGGGCGACGGCGACGGCGCGGACGGGGGCGGAGCCGCGCCTCACCGCCGGGCCACCTCGCGCCAGCGGCCGCGCAGGGCGTCGAGCAGCCCCGGGGAGGGGAGACCGCTCGTGGCCGCGAGGGGGGGCATGCCCGGGCGGTTGCCGGCGCCGACGCGCCACCCGGTGTCGGTGAGGGCCGTGCGCCCCTCGCCGCCGCCGACGAGCTCCCGCAGGGGCTTCGACACTCCGCCACCGCCGGCGGTGGCCAGCACGACGTCGGCGGTGGCCATGGGGGAAGGGTAGAGGAGGGTCAGGGCGTCCCGGCGCGCGGAATTGGACACGAGGGGGACGGCCTCGGCCTCCGTCGTGCCCACCGCGTCGAACGCGGCCGGGCCCACCACGAGCATTGTCTCGAGGGGCGAGCCCGCCGCCGGCGGCACCGCCTCCTCGAGCCCGCCGAACCAGCGGGTGAAGTCCTCGTCCTCGAGATCGGCGCTGGAGAGGTCGGCCCGGCCGAAGAACGCCACCACGGCCTGGCCGAGGACGAGCAGGCCGACGCCGTCGGTGCCGGGCGGGGCATGCCCCGGCTTCACCGGTCCCCACTCGGGCCGCCCCCCGACCGCGGCCCAGC
>DASZOE010000061.1:0-1523 GCA_035550945.1 Acidimicrobiales bacterium | reverse complement strand
GTAGTGGCCAGGTCCGCCTTCTTCTCCCGCCTCCAGGAGCTCGTCGGACCCCCTCCCTGACCGGCCGACGCGGGCCGTTGGGCGTGTGGGGGGCGTCGGCGAGGCCCGGTCCGGTTCCCTGCTCGCCCGGGTACCGTTCGTGGTGCATGGCAGCCTCGGCCCACGACCTGCTGCGCTGGAGCGAGGCCCTCGCCGGGATCGCCCGCACCGGGCTCGGGTTCACCGACAACCTCTACGAGCGGGAGCGCTTCGAGGAGGTGCTCCGGGTGGCGGCCGACATCCGGGTGGCAGCCGGCCTGGAGGCGGCCTCCGGCGTCCTCGTGGAGCAGTGGCTGCGACAGGTGGGCGACGGCGTCTCCGGCTACGTGACGCCGAAGGTGGCGGTGGGCGCGGTCGTGGGCAACGACCGCCAGGAGATCCTCCTCGTCCAGCGCGCCGACTCCGGTGCCTGGCTCTACCCCACGGGCTGGGCCGACGTGGGCTACTCGGCGTCGGAGGTGGCGGTGAAGGAGGTGTACGAGGAGGCGGGGATCGAGATCGAGCCTCTCCGCCTGATCGCCGTCTACGACGGCCTGCGCCTGGGCTTCACCCACGTCCCCCTGTACTCGCTCGTCTTCCACTGCCGGTTCGTGGGCGGCGACCTCTGCGGGCATCCCCTCGAGTGCCAGGACGTGGGTTGGTTCCCGGAGGACGGCCTTCCCGAGCCCCTGGCCGGCGGTGGGCGCTGGGCCACGCACGCATTCCGGGCCCTCCGGGGCGAGGACCTCGACGTGGTCTTCGACGCCCCGCGCTCGCCCCCATGGCGGGCCGCGGACACCGGCGGCTGAGCGGGGCGGCAGGGGGTGCGACGCCGGACGGGGTAGCTTCGCCAGGACGCCAGCACGTCCCCAGGGAGGTCCCGTGCGCCTGGCCAAGCGGAGAAAGGTGCGTCCCGACGACCCCGTCGCGGTCGTCACGCGCTTCCTGGACGCCGCCAACCACCACGATGCCGACGGCCTGCGGGCGTGCGTCCACGCCGAGTTCGAGAGCTTCCAGCCGCTGCACCCGGCCCGCAACTTCCGGGGCTCAGGCCAGCTGATCAGCAACTGGAGGGCCATCTTCGAGGCCGAGCCCGGCTTCCGCCTGACCCTGCTCCGGGCGTCGACCACGGGCAACACGGTGTGGGCCGAGGTCCACGGCGCGGGGGCGTCGGCCGAGGCCGCCGGGATCTTCATCGTCGGCGTGGAGGACGCCCGCATCCGGTGGATCCGGGTGTACAGCGACCTGGTCGAGCCGCTGCCCGAGGAACCGGTCGAGGAGCCGCCCGAGGCGGGCACGCCCGTCGACTGGGACCGTGACCCCATCCGCCTCGTGCCTCCCCGCCCTGCCGCCGAGGCGGAGGCGGCGGAGGGCGAGGAGCCCGAGGGCGAGCCCGCCGAGGGCGAGGAGCCGGCGGTGGCGGCCGCGGGTGGTGAGCCCCCCGGCCTGCGCCTGGTGGGGGCGGACGCCGACGCGGGCGCGAACGAGGCGGTGGCGCCCGAGGC
>DASZOE010000060.1:0-1775 GCA_035550945.1 Acidimicrobiales bacterium | reverse complement strand
GGCACGAGGGAGAGGGCCCGACTGCCCACGCCGGGCGTGCCCCGGTAGCCGCCCCGCACCGCTGACCCTGTCGATGCCCGCCCCGAGCGCCGGCCGGTGTAGCTGTTGTGCAGGAACCCGGCCAGCACCCCGCCGTCGAGGAGGACGTTGCGGCGGGTGGCCAGCCCCTCGGCGTCGTAGCGTCCGGCGCCGTAGGCCTCCGTGTCGGTGGGGTCGTCGACCAGCGTCAGCGCGGGGGCGGCGACCTTCTCCCCCTCACGGCCCGCGAACATCGACCGTCCCTTGAGTACGGCCTCGCCGGAGAGGGCCCGGGACAGGAGACCGAGGAGCGAGGCCGTCACGACGGGCTCGAAGAGGACGGTGAGGTGGCGGGACTCGGGCTTGCGGGCGCCGAGCAGGCGGGTGGCCCGCTCGACGGCGTCGGCCGCGGCCTTGCCCAGGTCGAGGTCGCCGGGGCGGCGGGCTACGGAGTAGCCGTAGCCGGTCTGTATCTCCTCGCCGTCGGAGGCCATGGCGTCCACGAAGAGCGAGCACACCGTCCGCCTGGTCGTGGCCCGGATGCCCTCGGTCGACGCCACCGCCGCCTCGGAGCTCACGTCGCCGTACCCGGCCGTCTCCACCCCCTTGATCCGGGGGTCGGCGGCCCGGGTGACCCGCTCCACCTCGAGGGCGAGGGCGACCTTGTCCCCGGTGGGGAGCTCGCTCAGGTCCGGCGACCACAGGTCGATGTCGGCCGGGGCGACGCCGTCGGGCCGGGCCAGGCCCGCGAACTCGTCGACCGACCCGAAGGCGGCGTTGTCCCGGGCCTCCTCGAGGGTCTCGGTCACGACCGTCTCGTCGAGGGACGCGGCGTAGGCGAACCCCTGGCGGCCGCCGGTGATCACCCGGATGCCGATGCCGCCCGTGTCGGCCGAGGACAGGGACTCGACGTCGCCGCCGAACGCCTTGACCTCGGTGTGAGTCGACCGGGCCACGTAGGCCTCGACCTCTTCCCCGTCCCGGGCCCGGGCCGCGACGCCCTCGGCCAGCGCCAGCAGCTCTCGAGACGGGGGTCGAGACGGGGTCACCTCGCCGTGCCGCCGACGGTCATGCCCGCCACCCGGAGGGTGGGCTGGCCGGCGGAGACGGGGACGCCCTGGCCGTCCTTGCCGCAGGTGCCGGCCCAGGTGTCGAAGTCGTTGCCGACGGCGTCGATGGCCCGGAGCACCTCGGGACCGTTGCCGATGAGGTTGGCGGCCCGGACGGGCTCGGTGATCTCGCCGTTCTCGATCATGTAGGCCTCGGTCATCCCGAAGACGAAGTCGCCGGTGGCGGTGTTGACCTGGCCGCCGCCCAGCTGCACGCAGTAGATGCCGTACGGGGTCTGGCGGACGATCTCCTCGGGGTCGTCCTCGCCGGCCAGGACGTACGTGTTCGTCATCCGCACCATGGGCAGGTGGTGGTAGCTCTGGCGCCGCCCGTTGCCCGACGACTGGCGGCCCTCCTTGCGGGCCCGCAGCAGGTCCCACATGTAGTCGGTGAGGGCGCCGTCCTCGATGAGGGTGTTGCGCTGGGCGGGGTGGCCCTCGTCGTCGATGGCGTAGGTGCCCCACTCCTTGGCGTAGGTCCCGTCGTCGACCAGGGTGACGAGCGGGCTGGCCACCTGCTCGCCGACCTGGCCCCGGAAGACGGACGCCTCCTTGCCCACCAGGTCGGCCTCCAGCCCGGGGCCGCACGCCTCGTGGAACAGCACGCCGCCCGCCCCCCGGCGGAGGACGACCGGCAGGGTCCCCGTG
>DASZOE010000059.1:0-6716 GCA_035550945.1 Acidimicrobiales bacterium | reverse complement strand
TCCTGGGACGGACCGGCACCTCGACCACCTCGGCGGCTTCCGGGGCGCTGGGGGATGCCCCGAGCCGGCACTACCCGAATCTTCGCACACTCTGACCGAGTTGTCGAGTTAGATCGAATAGGCCCGGTGGACCGTACCGCTCGTCTGGTTGAGGGCAGGGAAGCGGGGGGGAGTGAGGTTTCCAGACGATTCGTCGCGCCAGGCCGCCGGACCGCCGCGTCCCGCCGGGGCGATCGAAGTCCGGTGCGATCGAAGTCCGGTGCGATCGAGCCCTGCCGGGCCCCCCTTCCTTCCCACGATGTGGGAACATCACCGCTGCGGCGGATGTGACGCGCTCGACCTGCGACCGACCACGGCGGAAGGACGACGATGCCGCCGGATCAAGGCAGTGAGCAACTGACGCTGGCCGAAGCTGCGCAGTGGCTCGGCATTACCCCCAGAACCCTGGAGCGGTGGGCCAAAGCGGGCCGGATCCCGAGCACCGTCACCGCCGCTGGGGAGCGGCGTTTCCGCTTGGAGGATCTGGTCGCGTCGTCCACCAGATCCGACGACGTCGGGCGCGAGCAACCGTAAGACCGGCCCCGGGTCAGCTCGACGACCCCCTCGACGCCGGCTGTCTCCCGAGCGGTTTTCGCCTACCTCGACGAGCGCGCCGTCGCACATTTCTCGTCTTCCCGCTCGGGCCGCGGCACGGCGAGAAGGCCCGTCGCGGGGTGTCTTGCCAGCTCCGACGATCGCTCCATTGGCGGGGTTTTCCGCTCTCAGCTTGTCGCGCCGCAGTATGGTGGTCACGAGAAAATTCCGGGAAAGACGGCTTCGCGCTGGGTGGCGCGCGATAATCGCCGTTGCATCACGTCAATCAACCGATCGCGGGCGGGCTTGCACGGAGGCGGAAGCGTGCCCGAATGGGTGGTATTGCTGGAAGCGGCGGGTGGTGTCGCACACGGTGCCATCGACGCCTGTGAAGTGAGAAGACTACAAGAATCACTGGATCGCGGCCCTCATGGCGGGCTCCTCCATTCCGACGAGCGCTACGCGTTGCAGGTGACGGCGAGCGGCGCCACTCCGGTCGAAGCCCTCTTCGACGCCGTCGCCAGATGGAGCGATGCCGTCCGCCAAATGGGGCTCGCGGCTTGGAAGCTGGTCAGGACGGAGGTCTTCACGCCCGAGGACCTGCAGCGAGAGCTCGAGAGGGCCGAGTGCCAGGAGATGGGCGCCCACCCGTCGGACGCCGGCCTGGGCTCCGATGACTGGAGCGAGGCGGCCTACGAGCTCCTCCGACGGGCCTTCGCCGACCCCCTCACCGGGCTCCTCGGTCACGAAGCCTTCGACCACCGGCTGGAGACGGCCCTGCGGGGTCGTCGTCGGCCCGCGGTGGCCGTCGTCGACCTCGACCTCGATGCTCTCGAACGTGGCGATCGTGTCGTCGACGGGGCGACCGAGGACGAGGTCCTCATCGCCGTGGCCCGACGTCTGGCCGCCATCCTCCGTCCCGGAGACGCTCTGGCCCGACTGGGCGGCCACCAGTACGGCGTCTTGCTGGAAGACGGCACCGAGGAGGCCGCCCTGGGGGTGGCCCAGCGACTGCTCGACGCCGCCCACCTTGCGGTCACGATCTCCGGCCGGGATCTCCCCACCGGCAGGGCCAGCGCCGGAGTCGCCGTGGGCCAGCCAGGTGAAAGTGCCGCGGCCGTGATCGCCAACGCCGGGGCCGCTCTGGGGGCGGCGAAGGCGGCGGGAGGTGGTGACCCGGTCCTCTGGGGATCGGACCTGCCCCATCCTGGCCCACCGGGCGTGGACCTCCCCACTGCCGTCCTTCAGGACCGTCTGGCCCATGTGCAGCTCCTGCAGCAGGCGACGGTCGCCGCCAACGAGTCGGACACCCTGCACCCGGCCGCCCGGGTGGTGATGCGCCACATCTGCAGCCAGGTGGGCTGTGCCGTGGGCCACCTCTGGGCCCCGACGGCCGCCGACTCCGGGGAAGTGCCCCAGACCTCGTTGTGGCACGTCGCCGACGGGGCTCACGGCCCGCTGTTGCAGAAGGCGATGGAGGAGCTCGTGGCCGGTCCCGGCGCCGGCCTGCGGGACCGAGTTCTCGCCACCGGCCGCCCGGAGTGGATCTCCGACCTCTCTCACGACGACGCCGTGGCCCGCCGAGGAGCGGCGGGTCGGGGGATGCGGTCGGCGTTCGCCTTCCCCGTCGTGGTCGGCTCCGAGACCGTCGCCGTGCTCTCCTTCGCCTCCCGCACGCCGATGGAGCGCATCGACTCCTTCGTGGACGTCCTGGCCGCCATCGGCATCCAGCTGGGACGGGTCGTGGAGCGCGAGCGAGGAGCCGAGGCCCTACGGCTGGCGGCCGAGCAGCTGCGGGGCGCCCGAAGCGACGCGACCGCGGGATTCCGCAATGGAGCGGTGGATGTCGACGGCCCGTCGCGGATCGGCACCCTCGGCAGTCGCCGCCCTCGGTTGGCGCCCTCGGCAGGATTCGAACCTGCGCACCCGGCTCCGGAGGCCGGTGCTCTATCCCCTGAGCTACGAGGGCGGACCCGACCAGTCTAGGCCCCCCTGCCGTGGACCCCCGCTGGCTCGGCACGACCCGCCGGTACGATCGGTGGCGTGGCCCACGCCGATGTCCGCCTGCTGGTCGTCGACGACGATCCCGTGATCGTCGAGCTCCTCCGCATCAACTTCGAGATCGAGGGGTTCGAGGTCCTCAGCGCGAGCGACGGCGAGGAGGGCCTGAAGCGGGCCCGTACGGAGCGCCCCGACCTCGTGCTCTCCGACATCATGATGCCGGGCCTCGACGGCCTCCAGCTCCTGCGCCGGCTCCGGGCCGATCCCGCCACCGCCGCCCTCCCCGTCGTGCTGCTCTCGGCCAAGGCCCAGAACGCCGAGGTCGAGCAGGGCCTGGCCATGGGCGCCGCCGACTACGTCACCAAGCCGTTCGATCCCCTCGAGCTCCTCGACCGGGTGAACGCCGTCCTCGGCAACCACCGCTCCTGACCACTGACGACGATGATCCGAGAGAGTCTCGCCCAGGCGGTGCGCGCCACCCTGGCCGAGCTCGCGGTCGAGGCTCCCCCCGGCGCCGTGCGCCTCGAGCGCCCGGCCCGGCCCGAGCATGGTGACTGGTCGACCAACGTCGCCATGGTCCTGGCCAAGGCCGCGGGCCGCAACCCCCGGGAGCTGGCGACCGCGCTCGTCGACCGCCTGCGCGCCGACCCGCCGGCCCACGTGACCGCGGTCGAGGTCGCCGGCCCCGGGTTCGTCAACTTCCGCCTGGACGACGGGTGGCTGCACGACCTCCTCGGCCAGGTGGTCGTCGACGGCGTCCACTGCTACGCCCGCCACGACGTGGGCGGCGGCGAGCGGGTGAACGTGGAGTTCGTGTCGGCCAACCCCACGGGCCCCCTGCACGTGGGCGCCGGACGGTGGGCCGCGTTCGGCGACTCGCTCTGCCGCCTGCTCGAGCGCTGCGGCTGGGCCGTGCACCGGGAGTACTACGTGAACGACAGGGGCACTCAGATGACCCTGTTCGTGGAGTCGCTCGCAGCCCGGGCCGCGGGGCGCCCGGTCCCGGAGGACGGCTATCACGGCCAGTACGTGGCCGACTGGGCCGCGGAGATGCCCGAGGGGGCCGACCCCGCGGTGTGGGGCTACGAGCGCGTCACCCGGGACCTGGCCGCCACCCTCGAAGCCATGAACGTGCGCTTCGACACCTGGTTCAGCGAGCGCTCCCTGGTGACCTCGGGGGCCCTCGACGTCACCCTCGCCGACCTGCGGGCGGCGGGCGCCGTCTACGAGGCCGACGGCGCCACCTGGTTCCGGGCCACCGACTACGGCGACCGCCAGGACCACGTGCTCGTGAAGCGCGACGGCGAGCCCACGTACTTCCTCTCGGACATCGCCTACCACCGGGACAAGTTCGCCCGGGGCTTCGAGCACCTCGTCGACGTCTTCGGGGCCGACCACCACGGGCACGTGGCCCGCCTGCAGGCCGCGGTCGCCGCCCTGGGCCATCCGGGGCACCTGGAGATGATCCTGGGCCAGCTCGTGACCCTTCGCCGGGCCGGTCAGGAGGTCCGCGCCGGCAAGCGCACCGGACAGTTCGTGGAGCTGGCCGAGGTGCTCGAGGAGGTCGGTCCCGACGTGGCCCGCCTCGTCTTCCTGCTCCAGTCCATCGACACCCGCCAGAGCTTCGACCTCGACGTCGTGCGCCAGCAGTCGGCGGAGAACCCCGTCTATTACGTGCAGTACGCCCATGCCCGCATCTCGTCCATCGGCCGGGTGGCGGCCGAGAGGGGTGTCGAACGCCGGCCCGTCGACGAGGTCGACCTGTCCCGGCTCGTGCACGCCCGCGAGCTGGACCTGCTGCGCACGCTCTCCGAGCTGCCCGAGGTGGTCCTGTCCGCCTGTCTCACCCGCGCTCCGCACAAGGTGACGACGTGGGTGATGGAGCTGGCCCGGCGGTTCCACGGCTTCTACCACGACTGCTCGGTCCTCGATCCCGCCTCCGGGGCCGAACGGGGTGGCGAGCCCGAGCTCACCCAGGCCCGCCTGTGGCTGGTGGAGGCGACCCGGGTGGGGCTGGCCGTCGGCCTCGACCTCCTGGGCGTCGCCGCGCCCGAGTCCATGTGAGCGGGCCGTGACGGCCGTCGGGCGCGGCCTGCTCCCCCTCACCGCCACGATCGACGGGGAGGGCCGGCTCGCGGTGGGGGGCGTCGACCTCTGCGACCTGGCCGACGACATGGGCACGCCGCTGTTCGTGTACGACGAGGCCCACATGCGGGCCCGCTGCCGGGAGGCGGTGGAGGCCTTCGGCCCGGGCGTGGCCTACGCCAGCAAGGCCTTCCTGTGCCTGGCCATGGCCCGCATTGTGGCCGAGGAGGGGATGGACCTCGACGTGGCCACCGGCGGCGAGCTCCATGTCGCCCTCACCGCGGGCATGCCGCCCGAGCGGATCAAGCTGCACGGGAACAACAAGTCGCTCGAGGAGCTGGCCGTGGCCCGCCGGGCCGGTGTCCGCATCGTGGTCGACTCCTTCGACGAGCTCGACCGCCTCGACCGCCTCCACGCCCAGGACGGCGCCGCCGCCCGGGTCCTGCTGCGGGTGACGCCGGGCGTCGAGGCCCACACCCACGAGTACGTGATGACCGGCCAGGCCGACTCCAAGTTCGGCTTCGGCCTGGCCAGCGGGGACGCGGCCCGGGCCGTCGAGCGGGCCCACGCCGCCCCGGCCACGGACGTCGTGGGGCTCCACGTCCACATCGGCAGCCAGATCTTCCTGGCCCACTCCTTCGCCAAGGCCGTCGACGTGCTCGCCGACTTCGTGGCGCCCCTCGACCTCCCCGAGCTGTGCATGGGCGGCGGGCTCGGCGTCCCCTACGTGGCCGGCGAGGAGGCTCCCTCGATCAGCGAGTGGGCCGAGGTGCTCCACGACGCGTGCCGCTCGGCGGGCATCTCCGCCCACGTGACGGCCGAGCCGGGGCGGGCCGTCGTCGCCACCGCCGGGCTCACCCTCTACCGGGTGGGCACCGTCAAGGAGATCCCCGGGGTGCGCACGTACGTGGCCGTCGACGGCGGGATGAGCGACAACCCCCGCCCCGTGCTCTACGGGAGCGGGTACGAGGCGTTCCTGCCAAGGGCGACCACGGCGCAGCGTCCTTTCCAGGTGACGGTGGTGGGCAAGCACTGCGAGTCCGGCGACGTGGTGGTCCGCGACGCCCGGGTGCCCGAGGACCTGGCCGTCGGCGACGTGCTGTGCACCCCGGTCACCGGCGCGTACGGGCACTCCATGGCGTCCAACTACAACAAGGTGACGCGGCCTGCCGTCGGCTTCGTGGCCGACGGTCAGGCCCGGGTGGTCGTGCGCCGGGAGACCCCCGACGACCTCCTGCGCCTCGACGAGTAACCCGTCGCCTACGGTGGCGGCCGTGGACGGGAGCTCTGTGGGCGTCGGCATCCTCGGGTGCGGGAACGTGGGCTCGGCGTTGGTCCAGCTCATCGCCGACCACGGCGACACCATCGCAGCCCGCTCCGGCGTCGGCCTCGAGATCGTGCGGGTGGCGGTGCACAACACGGCCAAGGAGCGGCCCGTCACCTTCGCCGACGGCGTGCTCACCCACGACGCCGACGCCCTGGTCACCGACGCGGACGTGGACGTGGTGGTCGAGCTCATGGGGGGCATGGAGCCCGCCCGCCGCCTGATCCGGGCCGCCCTCGACGCCGGGAAGCCCGTGGTCACGGCCAACAAGGAGGTGCTGGCCAACGCCGGCGCCGAGCTGCTGGAGGCGGCGGCCAAGGCAGGCGTCGACCTCCTCTACGAGGCGGCCGTGGCCGGCGCCATCCCCCTCATCCGACCCCTGCGGGAGTCGCTGGCCGGCGACCGACTGTGCCGGGTGATGGGCATCGTCAACGGCACGACCAACTTCATACTCACCCGCATGTCCGAGTCCGGGAGCTCGTTCGGCGAGGCCCTGGCCGAGGCCCAGGAGCTGGGATACGCCGAGCGTGACCCCACCGCCGACGTGGAGGGCGTCGACGCCGCCGCCAAGGCCGCCATCCTGGCCAGCATCGCCTTCGGCGTCCGGGTGGTGGCCGGCGACGTCTACCGGGAGGGCATCAGCGGCGTGACGCCGTCCGACATCGACTTCGCGGGCCGGCTGGGCTACGTGGTCAAGCTGCTCGCCATCGTCGAGCGTCACGACTCGAGACAG
>DASZOE010000058.1:0-13433 GCA_035550945.1 Acidimicrobiales bacterium | reverse complement strand
GGCTCGATGTCGCGCCCGCCCGACTCGTTGTAGAGGCTGACGTTGCCGCCCACGACCGGGACGTCGAGGGTGCGGCAGGCCTCGGACAGGCCGTCGACGGCCTCGGAGAGCTGCCACATGACCTCGGGGTGCTCGGGGTTGCCGAAGTTCAGGCAGTTGACGACGGCCAGAGGCCGGGCGCCCACGCACGCCACGTTCAGGACGGCCTCGGCGACGACCAGCGCCGTCCCCCGCCGAGGGTCGAGGCCGCACCAGCGGCTGTTGCTGTCGGTGGTGACGGCCAGCGCCCGGCGCGACGGGGGGAGCCCGGGAGCCTTGAGGCGCAGCACGGCGGCGTCGCCGCCGGGGGCCTCGACGGTGTTGAGGAAGAGCTGGTGGTCGTACTGCGACCACACCCAGGACGTGTCGACCAGCATGGCCAGCAGGGCGGGCCCGCAGTCGTCGGGGGCGGGCAGGCGGCCAGGGTCGTCGGCCCGGCGCAGTTCGGTGTCGTCGGGCACGCGCCGCGGGCGGCGGTACCGGGGCCCCTCGTCGGCCAGGGACGCGGCGGGGACGTCGGCGATCACGTCCTCGCCGGCGAGGATCCGGAGGCGGTCGCCGGCGGTCACCCGGCCGACCACGGTGGCCCGCACCTCCCAGCGCCGGCAGACGTCGAGCACGGCGTCCAGGTCGTCGGGGGTGATGATGGCCAGCATGCGCTCCTGGGACTCGCTGGTCATCACCTCGGCCGGGGTCATCCCCGCCTGGCGGAGGGGAACCGCGGCCAGGTCGACGTCCATCCCCACGCCGCCCCGGGAGGCGGTCTCGCACGTCGCGCAGGTGAGGCCGGCGCCTCCCAGGTCCTGGATGCCGACCACCAGGCCGGCGTCGTAGAGGGCGAGGCAGGCCTCGATCAGGCGCTTCTCCTCGAAGGGGTCGCCGACCTGCACGCTCGGCCGCTTGCTGTCGGACCCGGCCGCGGTCTCGTCGCTGTCGAAGCCGGCCGACGCCAGCACGCTCACCCCGCCGATGCCGTCGCGGCCGGTGGTCGAGCCGAGCAGGACGGCGAGGTTGCCCACGCCGCTGGCCCGGGCCAGCACCAGGCGGTCCTCGGTCATGACGCCCACGCACATGACGTTGACCAGAGGGTTGTCGGCGAAGCCGGGGTGGAAGGCCAGCTCGCCGCCGACGGTGGGGACGCCGACCGAGTTGCCGTAGCCCGAGATCCCGCTCACCACGCCCTCGAGGATCCATCGACTGCGCGCCTCCGTCGCCGGGCCCGCCGGCCCGGGCGGCGAAGCCGCCGAGGAGGCAGTGAGCGGTCCCATGTGCAGCGAGTCGAGGAGGGCGATGGGGCGGGCGCCCATGGTGAAGACGTCGCGCAAGATCCCGCCGACGCCCGTGGCCGCGCCCTGGTACGGCTCGATGGCCGAGGGGTGGTTGTGGCTCTCGATGCGCAGGGCCACGGCGACGCCGTCGCCGGCGTCGACCACCCCGGCGTTCTCCCCCGGCCCCACCAGCACCCAGGGCGCCTCGCTGGGCAGCCGGCCGAGGTGGACCCGTGACGACTTGTAGGAGCAGTGCTCCGACCACATCACCGAGAACATGGCCAGCTCGAGCTCGTTCGGGCGCCGCCCCAGGATCCGCTCGACGTCGGCCGCCTCCTCGTCGGTGAGGCCGAGGGCTCGGTGCAGATCGGGCGGCGCGGGAGCCGTGGCAGCCGGGCCGATGGGACGCACGGGCCAAACGTACCGGACCTCCCCAGGGAGGATGTGAACCGGGCCTCCCACCCCCGACCACGGAGGAAATGCAGGTGACAGACCTTCTTCGAGTGATTTGAACTCATATCCGAAAAGGGGGAGAATCAGGAAATGCCAGCCAAGACCAAGCGAACAAGGTCCCCGATGTCCGACAGCCACAAGGCTGCCTTGGCCGAGGGCCGGGAGCAGGGAAGGGCCGTTCGGCGGTATCTTGAGGCACTCGAAGCTCACAAGCCCAAGCGGGGCCGCAAGCGGACGCAGGAGTCGATCGAGAAGCGTCTGGCGACCATCGAGGAGCAGCTCCCGGACGCCGACCCTCTCACCCGACTGCACCTGGTGCAGGAGCGTATGAACCTTCAGAACGAGTTGGCGGCCGGGGACAATTCGGTCGACTTGGCCGCCCTCGAGGAAGGTTTTGTGGAGGCGGCCGCCCCCTACGGGCAGCGTAAGGGCATCACCTACGCGGCGTGGCGTGAGGCCGGGGTCGACCCCGCGGTCCTGCGCCAGGCCGGGATCCGCCGGGGCGAGTAGGCCCGCCCCCGGCGTCCACCCCTTCCTAGGGGCAGAGCTCAGGCCACGGCAGGGGCCGCACCCTCGGCCGCCGCCCGGAGCAACGACGCCAGCAGCGCGCGCCCGTCCTCCGAGCCGAGGAGGGCGTCGCTGGCACGCTCGGGATGGGGCATGAGACCAACCACGTTGCGACCCTCGGAGCAGACGGCGGCGATGCTGTCGGTGGAGCCGTTGGGGTTCTCGAGATAGCGCAGCACCACGCGGTCCTCGGCCCGCAATTGGGCGAGCGTCTCGGAGTCGCAGGTGTAATTGCCTTCGAAGTGGTTGATGGGAAGGCGGAGGACCGTGCCTCGTTCGGCGCGGTTGGTGAGCGCTGATTCCACCGTCTCCACCCCGACCTCGACCGTCGTGCACAGAAATCGCAGGCCACGGTTCTTCTGCAGGGCTCCGGGCAGAAGGCCCGCTTCTGTGAGGACCTGGAAGCCGTTGCAGATGCCGACGACCGGACCCCCGGCGGCGGCAAACTCGGCGACCGGTGTCATCACCGGGCTGAACCGGGCGATGGCACCGGGACGGAGATAGTCACCGTGGGCGAAGCCACCGGGCAGCACGACAGCGTCGACGTCGCCGAGGCGATTGTCGCCGTGCCACAGCAACCGGGCGTGCCCGCCGAGGGCGGTGACGGCCTCGGCCACGTCGTGCTCGCAGTTCGAGCCCGGGAACACCACGATGCCGACGGTCGCGCTCAACTCAGGATCGTCACCTCGGCGTCCTCGATGACCGGGTTGGTGAGGAAGCGGTGGCAGAGCTCCTCCACGCGGGCCCGGGCCGACCCCTCGTCGTCGGCGGCGACGGTCAGGCGGATGGCCTTGCCGACGCGCACGCCGTCGACGCCCGCGAAGCCGAGGGCGGGCAGCGCCCGCTCGATGGTGGCGCCCTGGGGGTCGGCTACGTCGGGACGGAGGCGCACTTCGACCAGCACCGGGAACCTCATGGGCCGATCATGCCTCGCCGGCCCACTCCGAGAACGGCTTTCCCGTCACCCGCTCGTAGGCGGCCACGTAGCGCGCCTGGGTCTCCCGCACCACGTCGATCGGGAGGAACGGCGGGGGCGGCTGCTTGTTCCAGCCGCTGCCCTCCAGCCAGTCGCGCAGGGGCTGCTTGTCGAAGGACGGTGGCGAGGTCCCGGGCTCGTAGGTGGCGGCGTCCCAGAAGCGGGACGAGTCCGGGGTGAGGACCTCGTCGCACAGCACGAGCTCGCCGTCGACGAGACCCAGCTCGAACTTGGTGTCGGCCACGATGAGCCCCCGCTCGGCGGCGGCCTCGGCGGCACGCGAGTACACGGCCAGGGAGATCTCCCGGGCCCGCTCATAGAGCTCGGCTCCGACGATCTCCGCCGCCTGCTCGGGGCTGATGTTCTCGTCGTGGACGACGGCTCCTTGCCCCAACGGGTCGGCGGTGGCCTTGGTCGACGGCGTGAAAAGGGGCTCGGGGAGGCGGTCGGACTGGCGCAGGCCCGGGGGCAGCTCGATGCCGCACACCGTGCCGGAAGCCGTGTACTCCTTCCACCCCGAGCCGGCCAGGTACCCGCGCACGATGCACTCGATGGTGAGCATCTCGGCCCGGCGCACGAGCATGGCGCGCCCGGCGAGGTCGCCCAGGTCGGTTGCGCCCGGGGGGAAGTCGGCGGGGTCGGTGGACACCAGGTGACCGGGGACGATGTCGGCCACCTCGGCCAGCCAGTGGGCGGTGACGCCGGTCAGGACCTTGCCCTTGTCGCGGATCGGCTCGAACATCACCACGTCGAAGGCGGAGATGCGGTCGGACGTCACCATGAGGAGAAGGCCGTCGCCCGCGTCGTAGATGTCGCGGACCTTGCCGGAGTAGATCTTGGGAAGCATCGTCAGATCGAGACCTCGTCGAGAGCGTCGAAGACGGCGCCCGCGTTGGACAGCGCCCGCTCGAGGCTGAAGGCGTCGTCGAGCTGTCCGGGGGTCAGGGGCACCGCGGGGTCCGTCTCGAGCACGGACCGCAAGGGCCGGCGCTCCGACCACGCCGCGGCCGAGGCCGACTGGACGATGCGGTAGGCGGCGTCGCGCCTGAGCCCGGCGCCGACCAGGGCGAGCAGGACGGGCTGGCTGAAGACGAGGCCGTAGGAACGGTCGAGGTTCTCGCGCATGCGGTCGGCGTGCACGACCAGGCCCTCGATCACCCGCCGCATGCGCACCAGGAGGTAGTGGGCGAGCGACGACGAGTCGGGCAGCACCACCCGCTCCACCGACGAGTGGGAGATGTCACGCTCGTGCCACAGGGCCACGTTCTCGAGGCCGGCCCCGAGATTGCCCCGCAGCACCCGGGCCAGGCCGGCCAGGCGCTCGCAGGTGATGGGGTTGCGCTTGTGGGGCATGGCCGAGCTGCCCTTCTGCCCGGACCGGAAGGGCTCCTCCGCCTCCCCCACCTCGGTGCGCTGGAGGTGGCGGACCTCGGTGGCGAACGTCTCGACGGACGCGCCGACCGCGGCGCACGCCCACAGGTACTCGGCGTGCCGGTCCCGGGACACCACCTGGGTGGCCGGCACCGGCCGCAGCCCGAGGGCGGCGCACACGTGGCGCTCGACCGAGGGATCGACGTTGGAGTACGTGCCCACCGCGCCCGAGAGCTTGCCCACCGCCACCGCTTGCCGGGCCGCCTCGAGCCGGGCCCGGTCACGGTCGGCCTGCAGGCACCAGTGGGCGAGCTTCACACCGAAGGTGGTGGGCTCGGCGTGCATCCCGTGCGTCCGTCCGGCGATCGGCGTGTCGCGGAACTCGAGGGCCCGGGCCTTGAGGGCGGCGACGAGCTCGCGGCTCACCCGGACGAGGACGTCGGCGGCCCGGGTGAGGGTGGCGCACAGGGCCGTGTCGACCACGTCGCTCGAGGTCAGCCCGTAGTGCACCCAGTTGCCGGCGGGCGGCCCGATGGCGGACTGGACGACGTCGACGAAGGCGGCCACGTCGTGGTCGGTGACCTGCTCCCGCTCGGCGACCGCGGCCACGAACTGGGGCGTGACCTCGGGGGTCCGCTCCCGGACCGCCTTGGCGTCCTCCTCGGGCACCACGCCGAGGGCGGCCCACGCCTCAGTGGCCAGCACCTCGACGTCGAGCCAGAGCGCCATGCGGGCCTCGTCGGTCCACAGGGCGGCCATCTCGGGCAGCGAGTACCGGGGGATCACGCCGGTGCCCCGCATGCGGCGGCGGTCATGTTGCCGCCTCCCGGCGAGCGTCGAGGGCGGCAGCCAGACGGTTGTCGGTGATGGCCAGCATCTGCACGACTAGCAGGGCTGCGTTCTGGGCGCCGTCGATCGCGACCGTCGCCACGGGGACGCCCCGCGGCATCTGCACGGTGGCGTACAGGGCGTCGACCCCGTTCAGGGCCCCACCCGACAGGGGCACGCCGACGACCGGGAGGGTGGTGTTCGCCGCCACTGCGCCGGCCAGGTGGGCGGCCATCCCCGCCCCGCAGATGAAGGCCGCGTAGCCCGCCTCGCGAGCCCCCTTGGCGAGGGCGGCCACCTGCTCGGGCGTGCGGTGGGCGGAGAGCACCCGCTCGTCGACCTCGATGCCGAGCTCGGCGAGGGTGGCGGCGGCGGGCGCCATCTTCTCCGCGTCCCGCGGGGAGCCCATGAGCACGGCGACCTTCACGCAACCTCCTCCTTGGCCGCGTCGGCGGCGATGTCGAGCCGATACTGCATCCCCGGCCAGGACACGTGGACGATGGCCTCGTAGGCCGCCTCCCGCGCCGCGGCGATCGTCGCACCCAAGGACGTGACCGCCAGGACCCGGCCCCCGGCCGTGACCAGCCGGCCGGTCTCGTCCCGCGCCACCCCCGCGTAGTACACGCGCCCGCCGGGGAGGTCGCCGCCCCACTCGAGGCCTTCCAGGACGTCACCGGTGCGGGGCTTCGCCGGGTACCCCCCGGCGGCGGCCACGACCGTGACCGCGGCGTCGCCGTGGAACTCCGGCTCCGACCCCAGCCCGCCGTCGGCCGCCTCGGCCAGGAGGGCGGCCAGGTCGCCGGCGAAGCGGGGGAGCACGACCTGGGCCTCGGGGTCCCCGAAGCGCACGTTGTACTCGAGCACCTTCGGCCCCTCGGCGGTGAGCATGAGCCCGGCGTAGAGCACGCCGCGGTAGTCGATGCCCCGGGCCCGCAGCGCGGCGAGGGTTGGCTCCACGGCCCGCTCGACCACGACGTCGACGGCCTGGGGACCGGCCACGGGCACGGGGGAGTAGGCGCCCATGCCCCCCGTGTTCGGGCCGGAGTCGCCGTCGCCGAGGCGCTTGAAGTCCTGGGCCGGGGCCAGGGCCACGGCGCGGATGCCGTCGCACAGGCACAGCACGGACAGCTCGGGACCGCTCAGGCCCTCCTCGATGACCACGGTGCGCCCGGCGGCGCCGAAGGCCCGGCCCGCGAGCTTGGCGGCCACGTCGTCGGCGGCCTCGTCGAGCGAGTCGGTGACGAGCACGCCCTTGCCCGCGGCCAGGCCGTCGGTCTTGACGACGTACGGCGGGGCCAGCGTGCGCAGGTAGGCCACCGCCCGCTCGGCGTCGGTGAAGGCGCAGTGCCGGGCGGTGGGGACGCCGGCCTCCACCAGCAGCTGCTTCATCCACGCCTTCGACCCCTCCAGCCGGGCCCCGTCGGCCCCGGGCCCGAAGACCCGCCGTCCCTTCGCCCGGAGGCGGTCGGCCAGGCCGTCGACCAGCGGCGCCTCAGGCCCGATCACGAACAGGTCGGCGTCGACCTCCTCGGGAGGGGCGGGCGTCGACCCGGGAATTCCGGCGTTGCCGGGGGTGACCACGACCTCGTCGGCGGTGCGGCCCAGGGACTCGGCAAGGGCGTGCTCCCGCCCCCCGCCACCCACCACGCAGACGCGCATCAGCGGGTCCCGCGTGCCGGCCCGAACGGAGTACCGCCCACGTGGCCGAACCGAGTGGTGGTCACAAGATGATGACCCCGGGAAGACCTTCGGGGTCCTCCCACCAGTCCTCGTCGTCCTCGCCGTCGTCTCCGACCCCGGCGGCCGCGTCCTCGGGCCCGAAGTCGACGAACTGCTCCCGGCCCGGGCCCACGCCCACCAGGCGGATGTGGACGCCCACCTGGTGGGCGAGGAAAGCGACGTAGTTCCGGGCCGCCGGAGGCAGCTCGTCGAGGGACGTGGCGTGCGACAGGTCGGTCTTCCAGCCCGGCAGCTCCTCGTACACGGGCCTGACCTTGTGGAGCACCGACTGGTGGTAGGGCACGTGGTGGAACACCACGCCATCGGCCTCGTAGGCGACGCACACCTTCAGGCTGTCGAAGGTGTCGAGGATGTCGAGCTTGGTGAGGGCGATCTCCGTGAGGGAGTTGAGCCGGGCGGCCTGGCGGAGGAGCACGGCGTCGAACCACCCGGTGCGCCGGCGCCGGCCGGTGTTGGTGCCGAACTCGCGGCCCCGCTCGACGAGGGCGTCGCCGGCCTCGTCCTCGAGCTCGGTGGGGAAGGGCCCCGACCCGACCCGGGTGACGTAGGCCTTGGCCACGCCGATGACCCGGTCGATGTGGCGGGGTCCCACGCCCGCGCCCGTGCACGCCCCGCCCGCCACCGGGTTCGACGAGGTCACGAACGGATACGTGCCCTGGTCGAGGTCGAGGAACGTCGCCTGGGCCCCCTCGAACAGCACGTTGCCGCCGGCCTCCAGGGCGTCGTGCACCAGGCCCACGGTGTCGGCGATGAGGGGCTCGAGCCTGGGGGCGAGCTCGCCCAGGTACAGGTCGGCGATGTCGTCGGCGTCGAGGCCCAGGCGGTTGTACACCTTGGCCAGCACCAGGTTCTTCTCCTTGAGGGCGACCTCGAGCTTCTCGCGGAAGATCTTGGCGTCGAGGAGGTCCTGCACCCGGAGCCCGACGCGGGCGGCCTTGTCGGCGTAGGCGGGCCCGATCCCCCGCCTGGTGGTGCCCAGCCGGTTCTTGCCCAGATGGCGCTCGGTCAGGCGGTCGAGCTCGTGGTGGTACGGCATGATCAGGTGGGCGTTTCCGGACACCCGCAGGCGGCTGCAGTCGACTCCCCGGCTCTCGAGCCGGTCGACCTCCTCGACGAGCACGGCGGGGTCCACCACCACGCCGTTGCCGATCACCGGTGTCACCCACGGGTAGAGGATCCCGCTGGGGACGAGCTGGAGGGCGAAGGATTCGCCGGCCACGACTAGGGTGTGGCCCGCGTTGTGGCCGCCCTGGTAGCGGACGACCACCTGCATCCCCTTGGCCAAGAGGTCGGTGAGCTTCCCCTTGCCCTCGTCGCCCCACTGGGTCCCGACGACCACAGTCCCGGGCAAGCGCGCGCTCCTCCAACGATTCCTTTGCGGTCCGTTCATCATAGGTGAGGGCGCCGGTCGGGTAGAACGCCGCCGTGCCGACCGGGATCCTCCTCCTCCGCCACGGCCAGTCGACCTGGAACGCCGAGGGCCGCTGGCAGGGGCAGTCCGACCCGCCCCTGTCGGATCTCGGCCGCTCTCAGGCCGAGGAGGCGGCCGGGAAGCTCGTCGCCGCCGACCTCGAGGTCACCGCCGTGGTCACGTCCGACCTCGCCCGGGCCCGCGCCACCGGCGAGGTCCTGGCCCGCGCCCTGGGCCTGGCGCCGCCGGGACAGGACCGTGATCTCCGGGAGTACGACGTCGGCGACTGGGAGGGGTTGACCCGGCCGGAGATCGAGGTCGGATGGCCGGACCAGCTCGGGGCATGGAAGGAGGGCCGCCTGCTGGCGACCCCGGGGGGCGAGACCCGCTCCGACTTCCTCCGGCGGATCATGGCCGCACTGCGCCGGGTGGCCGCGTCCGACGACCTGGGGGAGACCGCGGTCGTCGTCTCCCACGGAGGCGTCATCCGCGCCGCCGAGCAGGTGACGGGCGCCGACCGCTCGGCCGTGATCGGCAACCTGGCCGGCCGCTGGTTCGTCGCCGGCCCCGACGGCGACCTCCGGCCCGGGGAGACGACCAACCTCCTGGACCCCCACCACCGGACGGCGCCGCCGTCACCGTGAGCCGGTCAGGGGCGGCGGCGGAGCGTTACCATCCGGGCTCGGACAGGGTGGCACGGAGGCGGGCGCCGCGCCCGGGAGGGGAGTTCGGATGCAAAAGCGCAGAACAGCCGTCGGCATGGCCACGGCGATGCTGATCCTCGCCGGGTGCGGAGGCGGCGACAGCGAGGAGACGGCGGCCACGACCACCGTCCCCCAGAAGCTGTCCCCGAAGGAGGTCTTCGACATCGGCGCGCCGAGCACGGTCGCGTTGCGCGCCAAGCAGGGCGAGAACGACGTCGGCGGCACCGGGGTGATCTTCGACGCCGCCAAGGGCCTGATCCTCACCAACGCCCATGTGGTGTCGGGCACGGCGGCCCTGAAGGCCCGGGTCGGCGATCAGGCCGAGGTGCCGGCTCGGATCCTCGGGACGGCGCCGTGTGAGGACGTGGCCGTGCTGCAGTTCGCCACCGTGCCTCCGGGCCTCAAAGCCGTCACGATGGGATCCAGCGCAGCCGTGGCCAACCAGGACGAGGTGGTGGCGTTGGGCTTCCCCGCGTCGTTCGCCGACCCGGCGTCCCAGAAGCTGGTGTCGACGACGGGAACGGTGCAGTCGCCCGACGTGGCCGCCGAGCCCGACCCGTCGCTGCCCCGGTACCCCCACACCATCCAGCACTCGGCGACGATCAACCCCGGCAACTCGGGCGGGCCCCTCCTCAACGACCGGGGCGAGCTCATCGGGATCAACACCCTCTCGAACACGGGTGGCGGGCGCCAGAGCGTCCAGGGCCAGTTCTACGCGATCAGCGTCGACCACATCAAGCCGATGCTGGCCGATCTGGCTGCGGGGAAGAGCCAGGCCGACCCGGGCTGGGACCTGGCCCCCTTCGCCGATGTGCCCCTCTCCGAGGTCTTCGAGGCCACCGGCTACGGCACGGCCGAGCAGGGCCGCCAGGCCGACCAGCTCCTCGCCAGCAGCGGCATCGACGGCCTCTTCGTCTTCGGCGCCAACCCGGGCTCGCCCGCCGAGAAGGCCAACATCGAGGGCGGGGACCTCATCGAGTCGATCAACGACGTCCCCGTGACCACCATGAAGGAGGTCTGCGACGTCCTGCAGTCGGCGACGCCGGGCCAGACCCTCGGCATCGAGGGCCGCTACCTGCTCAGCGGCGGGCCCGAGCAGGAGTTCGGCGACCAGTGGACGACCAAGTTGACGCTGTAGGGACCAAGCGACGCTGTAGGGGCCCGCTCGGCGCGCCGGTCAGCTGTCGGCCTCGGCCAGGATGAGGAACCACGAGGCCAGCCCGTGCTCGCACCACGTCGTCGGGGCGACCAGGCACTCGTCCGGGCACCGGCACACCCCGTCGGCCAACCACTCGGCGAGCGTGTCCTCGTCGGGCGGCGCCCAGCCGCTGTTCACCTCGAACCACTCGTGCGCGTTGCGCACCGCCTCGGCCGCCCCGGACGGGCTCATTTCAGGACCAGGTCGCTCCCGGCCACGTCGACTCGGACGGTGTCGCCCTCGCCGTAGCGGCCCTCCAGCAGGGCCAGGGCCAGGGGGTCGGCGATGCTGCGCTGGATGACCCGCTTCAGCGGCCGGGCGCCGTAGGCCGGGTCGTAGCCGGCGTGGGCGAGCCAGGCCATCGCCTCGTCGCTGACCTCGAGGCCGAGACGCCGTCCGGCCAGGCGCTCCCGCAGGAGGCGGAGCTGGATGCCGACGATGCGCTCGATGTCGGCCTCGCTGAGGGCCCGGAAGCGCACGATCTCGTCGATGCGGTTGACGAACTCGGGCCGGAAGAACGACTCGGGCTCGACCACCAGGTTCGACGTCATGATCAGCACGGCGTTGGTGAAGTCCACCGTGCGGCCCTGGCCGTCGGTGAGGCGGCCGTCGTCGAGCAGCTGGAGCAGGACGTTGAAGACCTCGCCGTGGGCCTTCTCGATCTCGTCGAGCAGCACGACCGCGTAGGGGCGACGCCGCACCGCCTCGGTGAGCTGGCCGCCCTCGTCGTAGCCGACGTAGCCGGGGGGCGCCCCGATGAGGCGGCTCACTGTGTGCTTCTCCTGGTACTCGCTCATGTCGATGCGGACCATGGCCCGCTCGTCGTCGAAGAGGAAGTCGGCCAGGGCCCGGGCCAGCTCGGTCTTGCCCACACCCGTCGGCCCCAGGAACAGGAACGAGCCGATGGGCCGGTGGGGATCGGACAGACCCGACCGGCTCCGGCGGATGGCGTTGGCCACCGCCGAGACGGCGTCGTCCTGGCCCACCACCCGCTCGTGGAGGACCTCCTCCATGCGCACGAGCTTGTGGACCTCGCCCTCCATGAGGCGGGACACCGGGATGCCGGTCCACTTGCTCACGACCTCGGCCACGTCCTCCTCGTCCACCTCCTCCTTGAGCATGCGCTGGGTGGCCTGGAGGACGGCGAGGGCCTCGGTGGCCTGGGCCACCTCCCGCTCGAGCTCGGGCACCCGCCCGTAGCGGATCTCCGCGGCCCGGGCCAGGTCGCCGGCGTTGGAGACGCGCTCGGCCTCCTCCTTGGCTCCCTCCAGCTCCTCCTTGAGGCTCCGGATGCGGCCGATGGCGTCCTTCTCGCCCTGCCAGTGGGCCTTCATGGCGTTGGACTGCTCGCGCAGGTTGGCGAGCTCGGCGTCGAGGGCCTCGAGCCGCTCCTGGCTGGCGGCGTCGGTCTCCTTGGCCAGAGCCATGCGCTCGATCTCGAGCTGGCGGATGCGGCGCTCGACGACGTCGATCTCGGTGGGCAGCGAGTCGATCTCGATGCGGAGCCGACTGGCCGCCTCGTCGACCAGGTCGATGGCCTTGTCGGGCATGAACCGACCGGTGAGGTAGCGGTCGCCCAGCACGGCCGCGGCCACGAGGGCGGCGTCCTGGATGCGCACGCCGTGGTGCACCTCGTAGCGCTCCTTGAGGCCCCGGAGGATGGCGATCGTGTCCTCGACCGACGGCTCGCCCACGTACACGGGCTGGAACCGCCGCTCCAGGGCCGCGTCCTTCTCGACGTGCTTGCGGTACTCGTCGAGGGTCGTGGCGCCGATCATGCGCAGCTCGCCCCGGGCCAGCATGGGCTTGAGCATGTTGGACGCGTCCATGGCGCCCTCGGCCGCGCCCGCGCCGATCACCGTGTGCATCTCGTCGACGAAGGTGATGACCTCGCCGGCGGCGTCGGAGATCTCCTTGAGGACGGCCTTCAGGCGCTCCTCGAACTCACCGCGGTACTTGGCGCCGGCGACCATCGATCCCATGTCGAGGGCGATGATGCGCCGGTCACGCAGGCTCTCGGGCACGTCGCCCTCGACGACGCGTCGGGCCAGGCCCTCGACGATGGCGGTCTTGCCCACGCCCGGCTCCCCGATGAGGACGGGGTTGTTCTTGGTGCGGCGGGACAGGACCTGGATGACGCGGCGGATCTCCTCGTCGCGCCCGATGACGGGGTCGAGCTTCCCCTGGCGGGCCAGGGCCGTGAGATCGCGGCCGTAGCGCTCGAGGGCCCGGTAGGTCTCCTCCGGGTTCTGGCTCGTCACCCGGTGGCTGCCCCGCACCTCCCGCAGCACCTCGAGCAGCCGCTCCCGGTCGACGCCGAGGAGACCGGCGGTGTCCTTGTTGCCGTCTCCGTGGCCGAACGGAGTGGAGGCGAGGGCCAGGAGCAGGTGCTCGGTGGACAGGTACTCGTCGCGGAGTCCCTCCCGCTCGGTGTCGGCCGCCTCCAGGACGTCCCGGGCGGCCCGGCCCAGCTGGGGCTCGGCGCCGCCGTAGGCCTTGGGGAGGGAGGCGAGCTGCTCCTCCAGGCGGTTGCGCAGGGTCAGCGGCGCGATGCCGGCCCGCTCGAGCGTGGGCAGGACGACGCCGTCCTCCTGGCCCACCAGGGCCGAGAGGAGGTGGACGGGCGTCAGCTCAGGATGGTTGCGGGCCCGCGCCAGCTCCAGGGCGGCAGAGAGCGCCTCCGAGGTCTTCTGTGTCCAGCGGTTCGGATCGGGTGCCATTGCCTCTCAGGGTTCACGTAGGAAACTTGACAGCGCTTTACTCAACAACGCCGACGGCCATCAGGATTCCCGGCCGTGGGGATGCCATGCCCGCCGGAGCCGCCCGCCCAGGCTCCGCCCGGGGGCGGCCTCGGGAAGCGGACGGGGCTCCTTCGGTG
>DASZOE010000057.1:0-1787 GCA_035550945.1 Acidimicrobiales bacterium | reverse complement strand
GACGGCCCTTCTACCGGCCCGTCGCCGCCCTCCGGCCCGTCGACGCCGCCGCCGCCGCCGAGGCCGCGGCCCATCACCTGCGCCTCACCAAGCCCCGCGGGTCGCTGGGCCGCCTCGAGGACGTGGGGATCCGTCTGGCCGCCATCGCCGGCGTCTCGCCCCCGCCCGTGCCCGAGCCGGCGACGGTCGCCGTGTTCGCGGCCGACCACGGGGTGCTGGCCGAGGGCGTCTCCCCCTGGCCCCAGGAGGTCACCGCCCAGATGGTGGCCAACTTCTGCGCCGGCGGGGCCGCCATCAACGTCTTCGCCGCCGCCGCCGGAGCGCGGGTGGTCGTCGTCGACGTGGGGGTGGCCGGGCCCGTGGACCCCGCGCCGGGGCTCCTCGAGCGCAAGGTTCGCCGGGGGACGGGGAACCTGGCCGTCGAGGCGGCCATGTCGGAGGCCGACGCCCGGGCGGCCCTGGACGCCGGCGCCCGAACCGCGGCCGAGGTGGTGGCCGCCGGCGCCCGGGCCCTCGCCACGGGGGACATGGGCATCGGCAACACCACGCCCGCCGCCGCCCGGGTGGCCGCCTGCTGCGGCCACCCGCCGGCCGAGGTCACGGGCCGGGGCACCGGCATCGACGACGCCACCTGGGCCCGCAAGGTGGCCACCGTGGAGCGGGCGCTGGCCCGGGCCGCGGCCGATGGTTCCCTGGCCGCCGGCCCGCTGGCCGTCCTCGCGTCCGTCGGCGGCCTGGAGATCGCCGCGCTGGCCGGTTTCGTGGTCGGCGGTGCGGCGGCCCGGGTCCCGGTGGTCCTGGACGGGGTGATCGCCCTGGCCGGTGCCCTGGTCGCCACCGCCCTGGCGCCCGCCGCCCTCCCGTACTGCCTGGCCGGCCACCGCTCCACCGAGCCGGGGGCGGCGGCGGCCCTCGCCGCCCTGGGCCTAGTGCCCCTGCTCGACCTCGGCCTGCGCCTGGGAGAGGGAACGGGGGCGTGCCTGGCCCTGCCCCTCGTCTCCGCCTCGGCGCGGGTGCTGAACGAGATGACCACGTTCGACGCCGCAGGTGTCAGCGACAAGGGTTAGGGCGGTGGACCGCGGTCTTCTGGCCCTCGCCCGCGAGACCCGAGGCTTCCTGGCCGACGACGAGGGCCTGGCCCTGTACGCCGCCGGGCGGGACGGCGCGGCCCGAGGGCCGCTGCTCGAGATCGGCTCGTACTGCGGGAAGTCGGCGGTGTACCTGGGGGCTGCGGCGCAGGTCGCACGAACGCTGCTCTACAGCGTCGACCACCACCGCGGCTCGGAGGAGCTCCAGCCCGGGTGGGAGCACCACGACCCGGCGGTCGTCGACCGCCGCACGGGGCGGATCGACACCCTTCCCTTCCTGCGCCGCACCCTGGAGGCGGCGGACCTCGAGGGCGTGGTGGTCGCGGTGGTGGGTGACTCGCCGGTCGTGGCCGCCCATTGGCGCACCCCCCTCGGCCTCGCCTTCGTCGACGGGGGCCACGGCCCCGAGCCGGCCCGGGCGGACTACGAGGGGTGGGCGCCGCACGTGGCCCCCGGCGGCCTGCTCGCCGTCCACGACGTCTTCCCCGACCCGACCGACGGGGGCCGGGCGCCGTACGAGCTCTACCTGCGGGCCCTGGCCTCGGGCGCCTTCGAGGAGGAGGGCTCGCTGGGGACCGGCTCCCTCCGGGTCCTGCGGAGGGTGGGGCCCGGGTGGTGAGGCGGGCCCGCCTGTTCGTGGTCGGAGCCGGCGTCCTGGCCGTCGTGTCCCTGCCCGCGTGCGGCGGCGACGACCCCGAC
>DASZOE010000056.1:0-2058 GCA_035550945.1 Acidimicrobiales bacterium | reverse complement strand
GTCGTCATCGCCGTGGTCGTGTTCCTGCTGTTGGGCTGAGCGCGCCGGCGCGCCCGGTCCCCGAGTCAGGCGGCAGCGGAGCGGGCCATCACCGGTCGATCGTGGCGGACCCGGGCCCAACCCAGGCGTTGCAGCACGGCGATGACCCACCAACCGGGGTCGATCTCGCCCGGCGCCAGCGCGAAGCGGGCCGAGGTGGGGGCGGCGTGGTGGTTGTTGTGCAGCCCCTCGCCCCAGGCCAGCCAGGCCAGCCACTGGCCATTGGTTGCCAGATTGCCGTGGGGGCGGGCCCCGAAGCGGTGCCCGATGGCGTTCACCGCGCCGCTGATCAGAAGGTAGGCGGCGGCGTGGACGCCCGCGGCCAGGAGGCCGAGCCACGGCCCGAGGATCACACACAAGAGGACGATGCCGATCCCGAGACCGAGGAAGGCGTGGTCGAACAGGGCTCGGTCCCAGCGGTCGGGCGGGAGGTCGCGGGCGTAGCGGGCCACTGCCATGGGGTCCTTGGCCACCCGGCGGTAGAGCCAGGCGTTCCCGTACTGGACCTTGTTGAAGCCCTCCAGGAGGGGCGAGTGGGGGTCGCCGTCCTCGTCGGAGTGGGCATGGTGCTTGCGGTGCACGGCGACCCACTGGCGGGGCCGGATGCCGGTCGTGAGCCACAGGACGGCCCGGCAGGCGCCGGCGACGGCGGGCGACAGGGTGACGGACCGATGGGAGAGGGCCCGGTGCAGGTACAGGGTGGTGATGAGGAGGGCCAGCTGCGTCACCAGAGCGGTGAGCAGCCAGGCCAGCGGGAGAGATCGGAACATCCTGGTACCCTACTACCTACCGGTCGGTAGGTAAGAAATCGGCCGACCGCCGCAGAAGCGCCCGCACTTCAGCCGCAGCCCGAGTTCCAACGCCCCGTCGAGATCCCGGCGAGCCGGCTGCCCGATCCGACGAGGAGCCCGTGGCCACCAGCCAGACCGGCGTCCCGACGCGACAGGCCATCCTGGCCGAGGGCCTTCGCTGCTTCGCCGAGCACGGCTACGAGGGGACCTCCCTCAACGACATCGCCACCGCCGTGGGCATCCGCCGCCCCAGCCTCCTGCACCACTTCCCCTCCAAGGCCGCTCTCTACCGGGAGGTGTTCGAGGGGGCGCTGCTGGACTGGTACCGCCGGGTCGACGAGGCCAGCGAGGGCCCGCGGCGGGGCTGGCGCCAGGTCGACCGCATCCTCACCGCCGGCTTCCAGTTCTTCGTCGAGCACCCCAACTTGGTGCGCCTGGTGCGCCGGGAGGCGCTCGAGGGCGGCAGCAGGCTGGGCTCCGAGCTCGGCCAGGGGCTACGGCCGCTGTTCGCCCGGGCCATCGGCTTCTTCGAGCGGGAGATGGACGCCGGGCGCCTGCGGCGCCACGATCCCGAGCAGCTCCTGCTCACCATGTACGGCGCCCTGCTGAGCTACTTCAGCGACTCGCCCTTCCTCGGGGCGCTGATCGAGCGCGACCCGCTGGCCCGCGAGGTCCTCGACGTCCGCCTCGAGCACATGCGGGGCCTGTTCCGGGCCGCCCTCGAGGCCTGACCGAGGGAGCAGGCCTCCCCAGCCCGCTCATCCCCTCGGGCGGTCCTTCAGGCGCAGGACGAAGCGGAGCCCGGACCACACGTCGGTCACGGCGCACACCTTGTTGTCGACCATCCCGTGGGCGACCCCGATGTCGCGGATGACGTTCTCGGTCAGGTCGGTGGGCACCCCCGACGACCGCTTGGGCCACGCCACCCACAGGCCGCCGGCGGGCGTCAGAGCCGCGGCCACCGCGTCGAAGCGATGTTCGAGGTCGGCACCGGCGGTCGCGAAGAGCACGGCCACGTCGGCCTGCCGCCCCTTCCGGGGAAGCCGGCGGCTGACCCGCACGCCGTCGGGGAGGGGCGCCAGGACCTTACCGAACCCCTCGGGCGCTCCGAGCACGACCACCGAGGCGCCCTCGGTGATCCCGAGCTTGCGGGCGAGGGGTGTCCCCGAGTAGCCGGCGCCGCCACTCCCCACCGGTTTGCTCCCGCCCACCTCGGCCCTCCCTGCTC
>DASZOE010000055.1:0-3189 GCA_035550945.1 Acidimicrobiales bacterium | reverse complement strand
CGGGCCCTCGCCCGCCCCGGGCGGCCCCGGGCGCCGTGGTGGGCGCCGCCCGCGGTGCTCGACGCCCGGGCCGCCTCCGTCCTCGGCTCGCTGGCGCTGGTGGCCGTGGTCGTGGGCTACCTGAACACCCTCTTCACCCAGACCATCCCGTTCGCGGGCGAGGAGTTCGACGCCGGCAACAGCGCCCAGGGCGTGGCCGGCGCCGTGGTCCGGGTCGGCGGCCTCGTGGCCCTCGTCGTGGTCGCGTCGGCCGACCGCCGGGGCCGGCGGGCCGTGCTCGTGCTGTCGGCGACCCTGGGCTGCGCCCTCGCCGCCACCGGCGCCGTCGCCCCCTCGCTCGGGTGGCTGACCGCCAGCCAGGTGCTGGCCCGGGCCTTCGCCACCGCCCTGCTCCTGCTGGTCGCGATCGTCGCCGCCGAGGAGATGCCCGCCGGGGCCCGGGCCTACGCGGTGAGCCTCCTGGCCATGGCCGCCGGTCTGGGCGCGGGCGTGTGCGTGCTCTCCCTGCGCCTGGCCGACCTCGGCCCCGGCGGATGGCGGCTGCTCTACGTCGTGCCCCTCTTCGCCCTGCCGGCGGTCGCCGGGGTTCGTCGGCGGCTCCCCGAGAGCCGGCGCTTCGTCGCCCGCCATCCCGAGGCCGAGATCGCGGGGCACGGCGGGCGCCTGTGGCTGCTCTGCGCGGCCGGCCTCCTCACCAACCTGTTCATCGCCCCCCAGTCGCAGTTCGGCAACCGCTTCCTCCGCAGCGAGCAGGGATTCAGCGGCGGGCTGATCGGGATCTTCACCGTGGTCACGGCGACACCCGCGGGGCTGGGCATCATCGCCGGGGGCCGGGTGGCCGACGTCCACGGCCGGCGGCCGGTCGGCGCCTTCACGCTGACGGTGGGGGCCGCCTTCACTCTCCTCTACTTCTTCTCGGGCGGCTGGGCGCTGTGGGTCTTCGCCCTCCTCGGCGCGACCATCTCCGCCGGCTCGATCCCCGCCCTCGGCGTCTACGGGCCCGAGCTGTTCCCCACCTCGCTGCGGGGCCGGGCCAACGGCATCACGGCCGTCTCCTCGCTGGTGGGCAGCGCCGTAGGGCTCATCTCGGCCGGCGTGCTCGCCGACCACTTCGGGCGCATCGGCCCGGCCATGGCCATCCTCGCCGTGGGCCCGGCCGTCGTCGCCCTCCTCGTCCTCACGCTCTATCCCGAGACCGCCGGGCGCGAGCTCGAGGACCTCAACCCCGAGGACCGGGGGCCGCCCGCCGCCGACGACTAGAGGCCGGGGGCAGGCCGCGGACCCAGTCGGCGACGACCGCGGCCACCTCCGGGTGGTGGCGGGCCAAGCCGTGGTCGCCGCCCTCCAGCCACACGTGGGTCACGGGCCCGGGGATCAGCGCGGTGGCCGCCTCCAGCTCCTCGGGCGTGCTGAACGCGTCCCTCGTCCCCGAGACGAAGAGGCAGGGGACGTCGAGCCGGGGCAGGTGCTCGGTGCGCAGGTTGTCGGGCCTCCCCGGAGGATGGAGGGGATAGCTGACGAGGACGAGGGCCAGCGCGGGGAGCCCCTCGGCCACCGCCATCGAGCACATGCGCCCGCCCATCGACCGTCCCCCCAGGACGAGGCGCTCGGGCGGCAGCCCGGTGCGCTCGGCCAGGGCCGCGGCCCCCTCCCGCACCGCGGCGACCAGAACGGGGGGCCGGTCGGGAGCCTTGCGCCCGGCCCGCCGGTAGGGGAAGTCCATGCGCTCCACGACGATCGGCGCCAGCGCCTCCTCCACCGCGACCAGCGAGATGTGGTCGCGGCTGGCGCCCGCGCCCGGCGTGAGGAGGAGGGCCCGGTCGGCCCGGGCATCGGCGGAGCTCATGGCAACAGTATCCGCCGGGCCTCGGTGAGCTCGAGGATGCGCTGGCCCGCCCCCTCCGACTCGGCGCCGTGGTCGGGGTGTGACTCCCGGATCAGGGAGCGGAAGCGGCGGACGACCTCGGCCGGCTCGGGCCGGCTCTCGGGCCCGAAGCCCAGCACCTGGAGGGCCCAGCGCTCGTCGGTGGGGAACAGCCGCCACGAGCGGGGCGGAGCGCTGGTCGGGTCGGCGAGGTGGGCGATCAGCGCGCTCCCCACGGGCCCGTCCCACCGCAGGGCCTTGCGGATGGCGTGGAAGACGGCCGGCCGGGTCGTCGGGTGGATGCCGGCCGCGGCGTACACCGCCCCGAGCACCTGGGGGACGGGGCGCCCGTGGTGGTCGAGCTCCAGACGCATGGACTCGCCCTCTCCGACGAGCTTGTGCCGGCTGCGGTCGAGGCCCACCACGTCGGTCTGGAACCGGTGGCGGAGCCGGGGCTGAGGGATCCGCCGGTCGGCCTCCAGGTCGTCGAGGAGCTCGCCGAGCTCGTCCTGGAGCTCGCCCGACAGTCCGTCGACGTGGCCGGCCACGATGCCCCCGAGGAGGATGCCGCCGAAGCCGGGTGCGGGATCGGTGGGCAGCCACTGGTGGCCGAGCGCGACCCGCCGGGTGGGCGCCACCGCCCGGGAATGACGGACCTCCAGCTCGGCGAGCAGCACGGCGGAAAGGTATACGGCGCCGATTCGCTGTTCTGGCGGTGGGGGACGTCAGAACCGCATCCGGACGACGGTGGCCCGGGTGGGACTGCCGTCGGCTCCCGTCGTGTAGGGCCAGATGCCGCCGGCATCGGCCGCCGCGGCTTCGGGCGCAGGCTCGAGCGACCGCCGGTAGCCGTCACACGTCACCGGCTTGTCGAGGACGATTCCGTCCCCCGAGAGCACGCTCACCAGCGCGCCGTCGATGGCGAAGCGGACCCCTCGCACGGACTCGAACTGGTCGAGCGTGCACGTCACCTGGGCCAGGCGCAGCATCAGGCCCAGGCCGCCGCCGCTCGCCTCGAACTGGCGGGACAGGTCGACGCGGGCCACGCCGTCGTCGATGTGCAGCCCCCGGAAGCGGGTCCCGTCGGGGATGGCCGTTCCCAGGCCCTTGCTGCGCTCCCCCGGCGAAGGCCCGGCCACGAGGGCCTTCACGGCCTCGGCACCGATTCCCGGCACCTTGGGGACGTCGCGGCGGACGGGCTCCAGTTCCTCGCCCCGGAGCAGCCAGATCGAGACCTGGTTGGTGGCCCCGTCCGGAGCCGAGGTCGGGGCGCCGGCGTCGAGGCCGACGGGCCCCGGCCGGGTGGGCACCGGTCCGGCGTCCCC
>DASZOE010000054.1:0-3651 GCA_035550945.1 Acidimicrobiales bacterium | reverse complement strand
GCGTGCTCCCACGTCCAGCGGCCCGCCACCTCGGCCGCCGCCGCCCGGCCGCGCCGCCGGCCCTCCTCGGGGTCGGTGTACACCTCCCGCATCAGGTGGCGGAGGTGCTCGTAGTCGGGGTTGGCCCACTCGAAGCCGGCGTAGTACGGACAGCGGGCCTCGGCGGGGACCAGGCCGTCGGCGCGCAGCGGGTACCCGACCTCCTCGGTGAGGAAGTCGGCGGGACCGCTCCACGCGGTGGCGATGGTGGGGAGGCCGCAGGCCATGGCTTCCAGTACCGGCATCCCCCACCCCTCGCCCCGGGTGGGGAGGACGAAGCTGTCGGCGGAGCGGTACAGCGCGCCCATCTGGTGGTCGGCGAACTCGGGATTCACGAGCACGACCACCGGCGGCCCCGCCGGCAGGTCCAGCGCCGAGATCTCGGCTCGCACCTCGATCGTCGGGTCGCGGTTGAACACCGAAAGGAGGAGCAGCACGTCCTCGGAGTCCTTGAACTCGTCGCAGTACGCACGCAGCAGGAGCTCGGGCGCCTTGCGCTCGCCCCACTCGAAGACGGAGAGGAACGTGTAGCGGATCGACGGCCGGAACCCGGTGATCTCGGGGTTGAAGTAGTCGACGTCGACGCCCAGGGGCATGACGCGGATCGGTACCCGTACGCCGCTGGCGCGGAAGGTGTCGACGTTGAAGGTGGCCGGCACCCACACCTCATCCATGGCGTTGCAGCCGGCGACCCAGTCCGGGGGCAGGCCCGTGACCTCGAGCATCGACCAGCCGACCCGGGGGCGCCCCTCGACCCGCCCGAAGGCGTCGGCCTGGCACAGCGCCACCTGGGGGACGTCGGTGTGGGGCCGGCGGCGGAGCAGATCGTCGAGGAGCAGGTGCCCGGGCGGCTCCTCGGCGAGCCCGTAGGCGTTGCGGTAGGCGACCCTGAGGCCCGAGAAGTGCAGGGCGGCCATCAGCTTGCGGGCCTGGGCCGCGTAGCCCAGGGGCTGGTGGAGCACCGAGTGCAGTACGACGTCACCGTCGTAGCGACCGTCCTCCAGCCACTCGGCCCACTCGGCACGGAACACCTTCTGGGAGCGGTTGTACACGCCCCAGAAGTCGACCCTGTTCTCCTTCGTGCTCGTGCTCTGGAAGTGCACGGGCGGCCGGAACGTGCCCGCGCACAGGACCTTCAGTCCCGCTCGGGCCGCCCGCAGGCAGTAGTCGCTGTCCTCGAAGTAGGCGAAGAGGCGCTCGTCGAGCCACCCGATGCGGTCGAGGCAGTCGCGCCGGATGTAAGCCTGGGCGAATACGACCGACTCGACCTCGCGGTCCCGACTGCACTGGTTGACGTCGAGCTCGATTCCCGCCATCTGCTGGCCACGGAGGCTGACGGGCTGCATGAACGCGCCGGTGTGGACGAGCATGCCCTCCCCGTCGACGATGCGGGTGCCGACCACCCCGACGTCGGGCGCCGAGTAGGCCGCGTCCTGGAGCCGGGCCAGCCACATGCGGTCGACGACCACCAGGTCGTTGTTCATGAGCACGACGTCCTCATCGGGGTCGCTGGCCGCGATCCCGATGTTGCAGCCCTTGGTGAAGCCCAGGTTGCGCTCGTTGCGGTGGAGCGTGACCCAGTCGAGGCCCGTCAGCCACTCGACGGTGCCGTCGGTGCTCCCGTTGTCGACCACGATCAGGCGCCAGGCGGGGTGCTCGGTGCGCTCCCGCAGGGCCTCCACCGCCGACTTGGTGAAGGCCAGGGCGTTCCAGGTGAGCATGACGACCGCGACCCGCCGCCGGCCCGAGGCTTCGCGTTCGACGTCGCTCATCAGCACGCCTGACGGGACAGGGCGTCGGCCGGCTCGGGGGTCGGCTCGGCGGCGGCCGGCGGCGGCGCCTGTGACGACGTGGCGGGCGGCGCGGTGGTCGGCGTGTCGACCGCGCCGGGGCCGCCGTTGAGCCGGTCGACGGCGGCCCTGGCCTCCGGTTGCTTGAGGACCAGGACGTCCTTGCCGTCGACGGTCCTGGGCTCGGTGGGGAGGACGAGGGTGTCGACCGTGTCGGGATCGACGGCGCGGAAGCGACGGGCCACGGAGGCGATGTCCTTGGTGGACATGGCCGCGTCGACGGTGAGGTTGCGCACGCCGATGCCGATCAGGCGGTTGAGCTTCAAGGGGTTCCGGAGCCCGATCCGCGTCGCCCGCTTCATGACCCGGCGGAGGAAGTCCTGCTGGCGGCCGATGCGGCCCAGGTCGCCCCGGGGGTCCTGCACCCAACGGCCGCCGGTGAGGTACTCGTAGTGGCGGCTCCGGACCCACGCCAGCGCCTCCTGGCCGTCGAGCTCCACGCACCCGGCCTCGGGGAGATCCAGCCCGCTGTAGGGGTCGCGCGCCGGGTTCGGTACGAACACGCTGACCCCTCCGAGGGCGTCGACGACCTCTCGGAAGCCCGTGAAGTCGATCTCGGCGAAGTGGTTGATCTGGATGCCCAGGCTCTCCTGCACCGTGGTCAGCAGACCCTCGGGCCCGCCCAGGGCGAAGGCGGCGTTGACGCGGTCGGACCCGTCCGCCCCGGCGATGGGCACGTACAGGTCGCGGGGGATGGAGAGGATGCCGGCTCTCTGCTCCCGGGGGTCGACGTGCAGGAGGATGATCGTGTCGCTGCGCTCGCCGGACACCTCTCCCTGGCCGGCCTGGTCGGCGGCTTCGTCGCTGAGGCCGTGGCGGCCGTCGGAGCCGACCAGGAGGACGTTCATCACCTGGCCGGGCTCGTCCGGGAGGAGCCCAGGGACGTGTACGCGCTCGATCTGGTCCAGGCGCCACTGGAAGTAGGTATAGGCCGACCCCACGGCCAGGTTGGCGACGAGGAGCAGCGCCGTCGTCCCGATGAGCAGGCGGCGCCGGCGCCGCCGGTGACGGCGCTCGACGCTGGAAGTGGGTGGGGCCGGGGCCGGCCGGGAGGAGCTGCCGTACGCGAAGGACGTCTCCCGGTAACTGACGCCCCCTCGTGCCGGCAGGGCCACGGCCGGAGGCTAGCGGCTCAGCCGCGACCGAGCTCGGGCTCGGGGCTGGAGCCGGGGGCGCGGGCCTCGGCCACCGCGGCCCACAGGTCCGTGGCGCTGGGCGGGCCCACGAAGGACGCCCGGACCACGCCTTCGGCGTCGGCGACGACGAGGGTGGGGACGGCCTCCACGTTGTAGCGGCGGTGGAGGTCGGCCTGGGCCTTGACCTCGACCTCCTCCACCCAGACCTCGTCGCTGGCGAGGACCCGGGCCTTGTCCATCGCCTCGGCGCAGGAGTTGCACGTCGCCGAGGTGAAGACGGCGACCAGCCAGGGCGTGCCCACGCCGCCGAAGTCGGCCCGGTCGAGCTGGGTCGGCACGGGCCAGGCTCCCTGGGTCGGCGCCTCCGGCCGCCGCCGCTCGAACCAGACGGCGACGGCCGCGGCCAGGACCACGACGACGGCGGCGAGGAGGAAGCGCTCCATGTCTCCACTCTGCCCGACGCCTTCTCCGGAGACGGGCACGGCCGTCCCGACGGTCAGCGCAGGGGGATCCCGACGGACGTGGCGATCCCGATGCCCCTGAGGCGGTTGAGGACGCGCTCGACCACGACGGGCCGGTCCGACTCGACGACGACGGGCGTGGCCGCCCGCCGGGCGGAGTCGGCC
>DASZOE010000053.1:0-2926 GCA_035550945.1 Acidimicrobiales bacterium | reverse complement strand
GTCAACGCACAGTTGGCCGACTGGCAGACGGCCGGTCACTGGACCGAGGCGGCGGTCAACTGGTGCAACCGGCAGGCGATCAACGGCTTCCCCGGTGTCTGCCGGATCCACCGTGCCGAGATCTTGCGCCTGCGGGGCGCCTTCTCCGAGGCCGAGGAGGAGGCGCGGGTCGCAACGACCGAGCTGGCGTCGTTCAACCTCTGGTTCACGGCGCAGGCGTTCGCCGAGCTGGGCGAGGTCCGGGTCAAGATGGGCGATCTCGACGGGGCCGAGGATGCGTTCAGGCAGGCGAGCGAGATGGGCGTGTTGCCCCAGCCCGGCCAGGCGCTGGCTCTGCTGCAGCGCGGTCGGCCTCAGGCCGCGGCCACGGCCCTTCGGCGCGCCCTCGCCCACACCAGCCTGAGCGCCCTCGACCGGGCCAAGCTGCTACCCGCGCAGCTGGAGGTCGCCCTCGTCCTGGACGAGGTGGAGGTGGCCCGCGCCGCCGCTGCCGAGCTCGACGCCATCGCCGGCGCGCACACCTCCAGCCCCGCGCTGCGGGCGACTGCCGATGCCGGGGCCGCTGCGGTGGCGCTCGCTGACGGGGCACTGGCGGAGGCCGCCCAGGCGGCCACCCACGCAAGAGTGCTCTTCGACGAGATCGACCTCCGTTACGAGTCGGCCCGGGCGTCCTTGCTCCTGGGCCAGGTCTACCAGGCCCAGGGCGACGCCGACCTGGCGCGCGCGGAGATGACGACAGCGCTCACCAAGCTGCAGAGCATCGGCGCGGTGCCGGACGCGAACCACGCGCGTGAGCTTCTTGGCGCGCTGTAGTCCGGCTTGCCGGGAGTAATCGTCCCGGTTGCGTCAACCTCAGCCTCGATCCACCGATTCGCCTCGGGTACCGCTCGTTCCAGCGGGCGACCTGGTCGCCGCTCGTCCTGCGCCTGGTCGGTGGCCGTAGGAGCGTGATCGTGACGGCGGCCGCAGCCGGCGATCGTCGTCGTGCCTTCGGCCAAGCCCCAGCATGTTGGTGAACCGGCGGTTCACCGAGCGAAGGTCAGACCTCGTGAAGTCGCTCAGGCACGATGGTGACAGCGAAGGGCACCGCCGCTTCGACGCGAGTGGCCTGATGTCTCACGCGTGATACCGTGTGGACGTGGGCGAAGCGTCGATCCGCGACCTCCGCAACCACGGCGGAGACATCATCGGCCGCGTTCAGGCCGGTGAGCGGGTGACGATCACCCGCGACGGCGAACCCGTTGCGGAGCTCCGTCCCCTGGCGAGACGTCGCCTGGGGGCAAAGGCCCTCATCGAGCGTTTTCGATCGCTTCCGCCTGTTGACCCTCGGGGGCTCCGGGCCGACGTCGATGCGCTCGTCGACCAGTCGCTGTGACCGCCGATCCAATCGGGGTGCTCGACACCAGCACGCTCGTCCTCATAGATCGGATCGAGCCCGAGCGCTTGCCCGAGGAGCCGGTGATCACGGCCGTGACCCTCGCCGAACTGTCGGTCGGCCCGCTCGTGGCGCCCACCGAGAACGAGCGCGTCGCTCGCCAACTCCGCCTGCAACAGGTTGAGTCCTCGTTCGACCCGCTCCCGTTCGACGCGAAGGCGGCGAGAGCCTTCGGTGCCGTCGCGGCTTCACTGCGCCGGACCGGCCGGAAGGCCACGCGTGCATTCGACGCCATGATCGCCGCGACAGCCATCGCCGAGGAGCTGCCGCTGTACACGTGCAATCCCCGGGACTTCGAGGGCATCGACGGCTTGCAGGTGCACGGCGTCCCACATCCCGACGCTCCGGCGTAGGAGTCGCTTTGCTCGGATCGACGTGGAGAACGCCGTAGTCGGTCACGATCAGCTCGCCCGGCCCGAACACGTTCCAATCGTGGACCCTGCCACCTTCGGGGCACGCGGGCCCCGATGCGACCGTCGTCCGGGCCCACGCGGAGGACCAGCGTTCTGCCGGTTCGCCGAGACGCCGAGAGGGCCTCGTGCGTCAGCGGATGCCCGAGGAATGGGCCGGGAAGCACGCCAAACAGGGTTGCTTCTCCATGCTCAGCGCGACCTGGAGGGCTACTCGCTCCAAGGACGCCGGCTCGCCGCCCCGAGCGGAGACCTTGTTCTGACCCTCGACCAGCCAGGAACACGTCTCCGTCACGTGGAACGCGTCGCTCCCGCCCGTGGTAACGACGACCACCGACGGGTAGGCGTACGGCCTGCATCGAGCGCAGAAGGCGAGGCCATCGGGTTCGCATTCCTGGCCTCGGAACCACCAGGCGACGGCGTCGGCGAAGGCGACGATGTCAATGAGCCTCTGCGCCGAGCCGATCGCCGCGGTCACCGCCGCCGGGGGGAGCGCGCACAACGCGGCAACCTCCTGCCGGGCCAGGAAGGAAGCGCGCTGGGTCGGTGTGAGCGTCAAACCACGAGCCCGCTCCCATGCCGCGAGGACGTCTCGGGGAGTCATGCGCACGTAGATCAGGCGCCTCCTGGCGTCGGGGTCCCCGGGCGGGCGACCGGGCTCCGGGCCATGTACCCATGTCCGCCGGCCGCCGCCCCCTCGCCATGACGGGGTCAGCCTAGGTTCGGCGAGGAGCCTGCTGTCGGTCGACGCTCGGGCTGTCGTCGCGGTTCGCCTCGAGGGTGCCCGCTGGGAGGCTTGCGCGCCGAAGCCTGCCGCACCAACCAGGGCTACGACTGCCGATCGAGTGCCACGTGCCACCACTTCGTCGGGATCGAGCGCCAAGCGGCCGGCGGTTCAGACCATGGCCGACAGAAGGTCGGCGCGCAGTTCCTCCTCGTATGCAGGGCGGCCCGTGTCCAGCATGGCGGTGCGCAACGACGGGTCCCAGGACGTGGCCGGCAGGGCCTCGTCGATCGAGCGCGAGCTGGTCGGCCCGGCAGTGGCGGCGAGGTAGTCGGCCGACGTCATGCGCCAGGGGGT
>DASZOE010000052.1:0-2898 GCA_035550945.1 Acidimicrobiales bacterium | reverse complement strand
GGATGATCATCAGCATGCCCAGGATGAGGCAGCTGAACATGAGGATGGGCACCCAGATGGGACTGACGTTCTGGGTCTTGGGCACCGGGGGCGTGTAGCGGCCGGTGCCCTTTGGCGTGAGCCGCTTGCTGGGGGTCGGGCCCTTGGCCTTGGCCCCGCCCTTCGGTGTCGACCGCCCCCCGCCCCTGGCCTTGGCCCTGGCTCCTCTCGCCATCCCCGGAGGATAGGCGATGCCCACCGGCCCGGACGGCCGGTACCGTCCTCCCCGTGGGCCCGCGCGTGCTCGTCGTCGACAACTACGACTCGTTCGTCTACAACCTCGTCCAGTACCTGGGAGAGCTCGGCGCCGAGCCCCTCGTCCACCGCCACGACGCCGTCACCATCGACGACATCGTGGCCCTGGACCCGGCGGCGGTCGTGATCTCGCCGGGGCCGGGCCGCCCCGAGGACGCGGGCATCAGCAACCAGGTGATCGAGCACCTGGCCGGGCGCATCCCCATCCTCGGCGTGTGCCTGGGCCACCAGTGCGTCGGCCAGGTCTACGGGGCCCGGGTGGTGCGGGCCCGCGAGGTCGTGCACGGCAAGACCTCGCTGGTCCACCACCGGGGCGTGGGCGTGCTGGCCGGGCTGCCGGAGCCCTTCGAGGCCACCCGCTACCACTCCCTCGTCGTCGACGCCGACTCCATGCCCGGCGACCTGGAGGTCACCGCCACCACCGACGACGGCACGGTCATGGCCCTCCGCCACCGCCGGCTGCCCGTCGAGGGCGTGCAGTTCCACCCCGAGTCGATCCTCACCGGCGCCGGGCGGCGGCTGATGGCCAACTTCCTGGAAGCGGCGACGGCGACCGCCCCGTAGCCGCCCCCGCCCGGCCCGTCAGTCAGTCGTCGAAGATGGACGTCGTCGTCGGCGACGTGGGGCGAGTGACGGGGAGTGTGGTCACGACCGGCGGGGCGGTGGTGGGCGGCGGGCCCGAGGACACCAGCAGCGTGACCGTCGAGCCCTTGGGGGTCGGCGTCGAGGCCGCGGGATCGGTGCGGATGACCCGCCCCGTGGGAACGGTGTCGGAGCTCTCGGTCTCCACCGCGGTCGTGAAACCGGCCTGGCCCAGGATGTTGGCCGCCTCCGACTGGTCCCGGCCCGCGACGTTGGGGACCGCCACCTGCTCCCTCCCGGAGGAGACGACGATGGTGACCTTCGAGCCCTTGGGGGCGTTGTTGCCCGGCACCGGCAGCTGGTCGATCACCGTCTCGGCCGGCACCTCGTCGTCGGGCCGTTCCGTCACCTCCACGGTGAACCCCGCGGCGGTGAGGATCTCCCGCGCCGTGTCCTCCTTGCGGTTGCGCACGTCGGGCACCTGGACGGGCGTGGGACCCTGGCTCACGCTGATGGTGACGGTGGCGCCCTTCTTCACCTCGACGTCCCTGGGGGGGTCCTGGTCGATGACCCTGTTGATGTTCTCGGTGTTGTCGTCGTTGACGGGAACGGTCCTCGACTTGAGCCCGGCGTCGTTCAGGATGCGGATGGCGTCGGGCTCGGTCTCGCCGACCACCGAAGGCACGACCACCTCGGGGGTGCCGCCCAGGCCCAGCTGGCGGGCGAAGACCACGAGGAGGATGGCGAGCAGGCCGAGCAGGACGAGCAGGACCACGAAGTAGGCGCCCGTCCGCTTCCGGGGCGGCTCCTCTTCTTCGACGACGACCGGCGGCTCAGCCACCCCGCCCATGACCCGGGTGCTGTCCGCCGGGCCGCTGGGGCCGGTGGCGGTCATGGCCCGGGTGGCGTCGTCGGCGGCCACGATGGGCTCGGCGGCGACGGGCTGGCCGTGGGTGAACCGCAGAAGGTCGTTGCGGAGGTCGTTGGCCGAGGGGTAGCGGTTGGCCCGGTCCTTGGCCATGGCCTTCATCACCACGTTGTCGAGCTCGGGGGGGACGTCGGGGTTGTGGCGGGACGGCGGGACCGGCGTCTCCCGGACGTGCTGGTAGGCGATGGCCAGCGGCGAGTCGCCCGTGAAGGGGGGGCGGCCGGCGGCCATCTCGTACAGCACGATGCCCAGCGAGTAGACGTCGCTGCGGTTGTCGATGGCGAGGCCCTGGGCCTGCTCGGGCGAGAAGTAGCTGGCCGTGCCCATCACCGCGCCCGTCTGGGTCAGGCTCTCCTTCGGGTCGCCGGCCCGGGCGATCCCGAAGTCCGTCACCTTGACCATCCCCGAGATGAGGACGTTGCCGGGCTTGACGTCGCGGTGGATGACCCCCCTCCGGTGGGCGAACTCGAGGGCGGCGGCGATCTCGGCGCCGATCTCGGCCGCCCGGTTCGGGAACAGCGGCCCCTCGCCCCGGATCACGTCCCGCAGGGTGGGCCCCTCGATGTACTCCATCACGATGAAGTAGGTGCCGCCCTCCTCGCCCCAGTCGTAGACGGAGACGATGTTCGGGTGGTTGAGGTTGGCCGCGGCCCGGGCCTCCCGCCGGAAGCGCTCGACGAAGGACGGATCGGTCGAGAACTCCGGGAAGAGGACCTTGAGGGCGACGGGGCGGTCGAGGAGCAGGTCGCGCGCCAGGTAGACCTCGGCCATTCCCCCCCGGGCCAGGTGACGGACGATCTGGTAGCGGCCGGTGAAGACCTGCTGCGCCATGCCGGGCTCCGAGCCTACGGCTCGCCGGGCGGGCCGCGCCTCTCAGGGCGGCGCGCCGCCCGCCCAGAGAGAAGGAGCCGGCCGGACGGGGGCCTGGGGGGTCCGCTCATGCGCCCAGGGCGGCGCGCATGACGGTCTGGGCGATGGGGGCGGCGAGACGGCCGCCAGTGGCGTCGTCGACAGGGGCTCGGGCACCGCGGCCCGGATCCCCGGCGTCCAGGTCGCGGGGAAGAACGGCACCGCCCAGACCGGCCGCGACACGA
>DASZOE010000051.1:0-4654 GCA_035550945.1 Acidimicrobiales bacterium | reverse complement strand
CGTCTCGGCGTGGCGCCAGCGCTCGAGCGCCACGACGTGCAGGAGGCCCGCCTCCGTCTCCCGGTCGAAGAGGGCGCCGCGCTTCCGGAAGCGGTGGGCCTCCAGGGCGCCGCCGACGGCCGCGGCGACGGCGTCGAGGTCGTCCACGGGCGGCCGACTCACCCCAGCCCGTGGCGGGGGAAGATCCGCTGGCGGACGGCCTCGACGGCCGCCACCACGCCGGCCTCGTCGCCTTCGGGGGCTCCCACCGCAGGCTCGGAGAGGGTCGTCGGCACCGGGGCACCGGTGTCGCGCTCCACGAGCGAGATCCACGACGCGGGGAGCTCGTCGGCGACGTCGGCCTCGGCCATCTCCGCGAAGTACAGCGTCCACGCCCTGGGCACGACCGTCGCCCACTGGTAGCCACCGCCCCCCGTCGCCACCCACCGTCCGCCGGTGACCCGGTGGGCGAGCTCGTGAAGGACGCGGGCCGTCTCCCGGTAGGCCGCGGTGGTGAGCGCGAGGTTGGCGAGCGGGTCGCGGTGGTGGGTGTCGCAGCCCAGCTGGGTGACCAGGACGTCGGGGGCGAAGGCCTCGACCAGAGGCGGGACGACGGCGCCGAACGCCGCCAGCCAGCCGGCGTCGCCGGTGAAGGGAGGCAGGGGGACGTTCACCTTGGTGCCGGCGGCTTCCCCCGCGCCGGTCTCGGTGACGAAGCCGGTCCCGGGGAACAGCGTCCGTCCGTCCTGGTGCAGCGACACGGTGAGCACCCTGGGGTCGCCGTAGAAGACGGCCTGGGGACCGTCGCCGTGGTGGACGTCGACGTCGACGTACGCGACCCGCCGGGCGCCGTTGGCCAGCAGCCAGGCCACCGCGACGGCAGGATCGTCGTAGACGCAGAACCCGCTGGCCCGCTCGGGCATGGCGTGGTGCAGGCCGCCGGCGGGGTTGAAGGCGTGCTCGACGCGCCCCGACCAGACGGCCTCGGCCGCGACCAGCGATGCGCCCACGACCCGAGTGGCGGCTTCGTGCATGGACGGGAAGATGGGGTTGTCGCCGGGGCCGAAACCGAACTCCCACCAGGGTCCTTTCTCGCCGCCGCCGGCGCGGCGGACGGCGTCGACGTAGCGCTCGGTGTGCACGAGAGCCAGCTCGGCGGCGGTGGCGTCACGGGCGGTCACCTCGCGCACGCGCCGCCCGTCCACGATGGCGAAGTCGTGGATCAGCTGGCGGGTGAGGATGACCCGGGCGGGCCGGAGGGGGTGCTGGGGACCGTGGTCGTACCAGGGCGCGTCGTCCCCGTACCAGACCAGCTCGACCCGTGCGCTCACGCCCGACAGTCTGCCCAAGGGGGTCGGTCGCCGCCGCACGCCGACGACCACGCCCTCCCCCGGACCCAGGACGAGGCGATGACCGCGCCCGACGACGGGCGGTGGACCCGACGCCCTCCACACCGCGCCATTGGCGGGCGGGGCCCGCGACCGAGGGCGACGCCCTGGCTCGGGGCGCCGCCCCCCTTCAGCCCGCGAGCACGGCCCGAGCCACGAGGTCGGTACCGAAGGCGGTGAGGATGGCCAGGTAGAGCAGGCCGGTGGCGGCCATCACCGCCGAGTACGCCCGCTCCTTGAGGGCGGCGTGGGTGACGACGGCCAGCACGATGGTGGTCACCGCGCAGGCCACCCAGAACCACCCGAGCGTGCCGCCCCAGCCGTCGTCGACGGCACCCGTGAGCACCGAGGCCATGCCCGTCGGCCAGAGGAGGGCTGCCACCTCCACGGGCCAGACGCCCATCAGCCAGCGATTGAGCTCGAAGATGGGATCGCGCGCCAGCCCGGGCTGCACGAGGTACCAGTGCCCGAGCAGCATGGCGTCGGAGACCACCCCGAGGAACGCGGCGCCCACCAGGTTTCGCACCACGGCCAGGGTGGCCGGTTCGCCGGCCGCCAGCCCGGCCGCCACCAGGCCCACGGCGCCGAGCGCAGGGGCGACCAGGTCGAGGGCGGGCGGGAACTCGGCCGGCCGTGCGTCGGCGGCGCCAGAGCCGCCACCAGGCCCCCGGCTGTGACCAGGCCCCCGGCCCTCTCTCTGGCCGACCATGGCCGCTACCCGCGCCGAACGCCGCTCGCGCCGGGCCCGCTCACCGGCGACGCCCGCCCGGCGGCGGGCGAGCGAGACGGCGAGGGCCACGCCCGCGGCGACGGCCACCAGGGCGGCGCACACGTCGCGGACCGGGTCGGGGTCGACCAGACCCCCGGCCACGACCGCCCCGGCGGCGAGGGCGCCGTAGACGCCGCGGAGGAGCCAGCCGTAGCCCAGGCCGACCTGGCGCCGGCGGCTGGTGACCCAGAGGAACAGCAACCCGCCCGTCGCCCACTGCAGCAGGACGGTGGCGGCGTCGAGGCGGATCACGGGGGCGAGTTTCCCATGGCCTCTCCGCCTCGGACCGGCGCCGACTACCGCTCAAGGAGCGGTGCCCGGAGGTCGATCACCACTCGGTACGAAGGTGGTCCGCCCCGCGCAGGAGGAGGCGAAGATGCAGCAGGTGCTGGCCGTGGCGGCATGGGTGGTGGCCGCCGGCGGCCTCCTCATGATCTCGCTCGTGCTGGTGGCGCCCGTGATGCGCCGCAAGATCGTCGTGCTGCGCCTGCGGCGAGGCCTCCGCCGCATCGAGCAGGTCCTCGCCGAGTGGGAGCGGGAGGGCCACGGCCGGCGCTCCCCCTACGAAGGGGTCTGACCGCTCGGACCGGCCGTACCGCGACGGGCCCGGCGAGGTTCACAGCAGACCGACGGTCCGCGCCCCGTCGACCTGGAGGGCGACGCCGCTCAGGAACCCGGCTGGCTCCGAGCAGAGGAAGGCCACCACCCGGCCGAAGTCGGCGGGGTCGCCCATGGGCAGGTCGTCGGGAACGCCCAGGGCCTTGACCCGCTCGGTGGCGTGGTAGCCGGGACAGGCCAGATTGACGGTGATGCCGTCGCCGAAGACGTCGGCGGCCGCGGTCTTGGCCCACGCCCACAGCCCGGCCCGGGGGGTGTTGGAGAGGGCCAGCCCCGGGATGGGCTGCTTCACGGCCGAGGATGCGATCAGGCAGACCCGCCCCCAGCCCCGCGCCCGCATGTGGGGGACGGACTCCCTCGCCAGGCGGACCGACGTCAGCAGGTTGGCCTCGAGCGCGCCCCAGAACGCGTCGTCGTCCACCTCGAGGGCCCGTCCCGGCGGCGGCCCCCCGCAGTTGGCGACGAGGACGTCGAGGCGGCCGAAGCGTTCGACGGTGGCCTCCACCAGGCGTTGGGGTGCCTCGGGGTCGGTGACGTCCTCGACCAGGGCCAGGACCTCGCTGACGCCGCTCAGCTCGTGCTCGGCGGCCCGGAGGGCCTCCTCCCCGCGGGCGCACACCGTCACCTTGGCGCCTTCGGCGGCCAGCGCCAGCGCCGCGGCCCGACCCAGACCCTTGGACGAGGCCGTGACCAGCGCCACCCGTCCCGCCAAGCCGAGGTCCACGCCTAGACCTCGACCACGGCCAGGGCGTGGCCCACGGCGTTCAGGGGGTCGGGGCCGGCCGGGGTGGCCACCACGATGTCCTCGATGCGGGCGCCCCAGCGGCCGGACATGTAGATCCCCGGCTCCACCGAGAAGACGTGGCCGGCCGCCAGCGGCTCGCAGTTCCCCCCGACCAGGTAGGGGTCCTCGTGCTCCTCGAGCCCGATGCCGTGGCCGGTGCGGTGCACGAAGAAGGGCCCGTAGCCACCTTCGGTGATGGTCCGGCGGGCCACCCCGTCCACGTCCTCGCAGGGCACCCCGACGCACGCGGCCTCGACAGCCGTGGCCTGGGCCGCCTGCAGCACCGCGTACAGGTCGCGGAACTCAGGGGGCGGGTCGCCGGTGAAGACCGTGCGCGTGATGTCGGAGCAGTAGCCGTCGAGCGTGCCGCCGAAGTCGCAGACCACCGCCTCACCGGCGCCGATCGTGCGACCGCCGGGCTCGTGGTGGGGGCTGGCCGAGTTCGGCCCGCTGCCGACGATGGCGAAGTTGACCGCCCCGTGGCCCTCGGCCACGAGCCGGTCACCCAGCTCCCGGGAGACCTCGGCCTCGGTGCGCCCGACCAGGGGGACGCGCCCGCCGACCAGGGCCTCGGCCACGCGGTCGGCGGCGGCCGCGGCCCGGCGCAGGGCGGCCACCTCGGCCGCGTCCTTGACGGCCCGCAGGGGACCGGTGACGACCGACGCCGGCTGCCAGCGGGCCTGGGGCAGCGACGCCTGGAGGCCGAGCAGGAAGGTGGCCCACGTGCGGTCGGAGACGGCCAGGGAGGACCGCCGGCCGACCAGGGTCGCCACCTCGGCCACCGGGTCGTCGGTCTCGTCCCAGGCCCGGATGGAGAACAGCTCGGGACGGGGCTCGACCCGGGGCTCCTCGAGCCGGGGGACGACGAGGGTGGCGTCACCGTCGGCCGGTAGGACCAGCATCGTCAGGCGCTCGAGGGGCATGGCGGTGTAGCCGGTGAGCCACGGGAGATCGGCTCCGAGCGCCAGGAGGAGGGCGTCGACTCCGACGTCGGTCATCCGCCGCCGGACGTGCTCCCACCGGGCCCGCCGGGCGCCCTCGACGTCGGGCGGGGTACTGGCCATACCGGCGAGCTTAGGGTTGGGCGGAGTCGTCATTCGTGGGGCACCTCGGCGT
>DASZOE010000050.1:0-3634 GCA_035550945.1 Acidimicrobiales bacterium | reverse complement strand
CGGCGCGCCCCGCTTCGATGACCGTGCCCAGGCGCTGCTCGTCGGCCTTGCTCAGGAGGGCGTGCCTGCCGATCTCCTGGAGGTACAGGCGCAGGGCCTCACCCTCGCCCGCCGGCGTGGGGCTCGTCTCCTCTGGGCGCGTCGTGGACCTGGGCATCTCGGCAGGAGGCTCCGCCTTGCTCGCAGCGCGCCAGCCCGCGCCGGCGCCGCGAGATGACCAACAGCGGTGGACCGCCGGTTTCTTCCCTCAGAGGTTGGGGAGCACCTGCCGCTCGTAGAAGCGGAAGAACCCCTCCTGGTCGGTACCGATCTGGTGGACGTAGACGTGGTCGTAGCCGGCGTCCAGGTACTGGCGGATGCTCTGGAGGTGGCGCTCGGGGTCGGGACCGAGCGGGAACGACTCGGCCAGGTCCTCGGGCCGGACCATCTGGGCCGCCTGCTCGAAGTGGGTCGGCGTGGGCAGCTCCTGGGCCAGCTCGCCTTTGATGGCGGCGTTCGGCCACACCCGGTGCGCCGTCTCCCGGGCCTCGTCCTCCGTCTCCGCCCAGCAGACGGTCGCCTGCCCGTACCGGGGCCCCTTGCCGCCCGCCTTGGCGTAGGTCTCCAGCAGCTCGGCCTGGGGCGCGACGCCCCAGAAGCCGTCGCCGATCCGGGCCGCCAGCTCGGCCGCCTTGGGCCCGGCGGCGGCGACGATGATGGGGGGCAGCTCGTCGGGCAGGGTGTAGATGCGGGCGTTCTCGACCACGTAGTGCTTGCCCCGGTGCGACTGCGTCCCGCCCTGCCACAGGAGGCGGATGACCTCGACCGCCTCTTCGAGCATCTCCTGGCGGACGTCGGCCGGCGGCCAGCGGTCGCCGAGGATGTGCTCGTTCAGGTTCTCGCCGCTGCCGACGCCGAGGAAGAACCGCCCCGGCATCATGTCGGCGGCGGTCGCCGCGGCCTGGGCGATGATCGCCGGGTGGGTGCGCACCGTGGGGCAGGTGACACCGGTCCCCAGGCGCAGCCGCTCGGTGGCCTGGGCGATGGCCCCGATCACCGGCCACACCATGGGGCTGTGGCCCTGGGCGTCGACCCAGGGGTGGAAGTGATCGGAGATGCCGGCGAAGGAGAACCCGGCCCGCTCGGCCAGGGCCGCGTAGCGGACGAGGTCGTTGGGCCGGTGCTCCTCGCAGGAAAGGGCGTAACCGATCTCGTAGCTCATTGGCCTGCCCTACCCCCGGCCTACGTGGCCTGAACGGAAATACCGGCCTGCGTGGCCTGAACGGAATACCGGCCTGCGTGGCCTGAACGGAAATACCGGCCTGCGTGGCCTGAACGGGAATACCGCCGGCGGGACCGGACGCGTCTACCTGCCGGTGTGGGCCTCGAGCTGGTTGTGGTCGAGGATGAGCCGCGCGCCCCTGTCATAGGTCACGTAGTTCCACGTCCAGTTGAGAAGAACGTTCAGGCGGTTGCGGAAGCCGACCAGCAGCAGGAGGTGCAGGAAGAGCCACGCCACCCAGGCCGGGAAGCCGGAGAAGCGCAGGCCGAAGGGGAGCTCGGCCACCGCCGCGTGGCGGCCGATCGTCGCCATGGTGCCCTTGTCCACGTAGCGGAAGGGCGTCGACTCCTCGCTCCGCAGCCGGCGCTCGATCTGGCCCGCCACGTGGCGACCGCCTTGCTGGGCCACGGGGGCCAGCTGGGGCAGGGGCCGTCCCTGGGCGTCGGGCGTGGCCGCCAGATCGCCGACCACGAACACCTCGGGGTGCCCGGGGAGGGAGAGGTCGGGCTCGACGACGATGCGCCCGCCCCGGCTGCGCTCCACGTCGCCGATCACCGGCAGCCGGGTGGCACGCACGCCGGCCGCCCACGCCACCGTCCGGGTCGGGATGACCTCCCCGCCGTGGAGGCACACCGAGTCGGGGAGGACCTTCTCCACCGATGCCCCCATGCGGACGTCCACCCCCAGGGCGGCCAGGCGCCGGGCCGCGAACCTCTGGAGGCGGGGGTGGAAGGCCCCGAGGAGCCGGTCGGTGGCCTCCAGGAGGACGACGTGCATCCGGTCGTGGTCCAGGTGGGGGAAGTCCTTGGCCAGCACCATCCGGAAGAGCTCGCTGAGGGAGCCGGCCAGCTCGACCCCCGTCGCCCCGCCGCCCACGACGACCACGGTGAGCGCGCCTTCCCCGGGGCCGTCGGGATCGGCGTCGGCCGCCTCGAACTGGGCGAGGACGTGGTTGCGCAGCCGGATGGCGTCCTGGAGCGACTTCATGCCGAAGGCGTGCTCCTGCACGCCGGGGACCCCGTAGTCGTCGGTGACGGCCCCGGCGGCGAGAACGAGGAAGTCGTAGTCGATGGGCGGCCCGTGGTCGACGGCCAGGCGCCGCGCCGCCAGGTCGATCTCCTGCACCGTGGCCAGCCGGGTCGTCGTGCCTCCTTCGCGCCGGACGATCCCCCGGACGGAGTGGGCCACGTCGTCGGAGTCGAGGCCCGCGGTGGCGACCTGGTAGAGGAGGGGCTGGAAGGTGTGGAAGTTGTTCTGGTCGACGACCGTCAACTCGACGGGCACGTCATCGAGGGCCCGGGCCGCAGCCAGGCCCCCGAAGCCGGCACCGACGATGACGACGCGCGGTCTGGCACTCACCCGGGCAACGCTAGGCCACCCGCAGAGGGTTCAGGCCTGGAGCCGCCCCGGCGGCCGGAAGCCGGCCATCGGCCGGCGCCGGCCCCGGCCCACCACCCGGTAGCGGGCCAGGAAGTCCTCGAGGGTGTGCGTCAGCTCGACGGCGCCGTCCGCGCAGCCGTTGAGGGCCCGCCGCCCGGCGGCCGTGAGCTCGTAAACGCGGCGGGCCGGGCCCCGCGTCTGGGAGGCCTCCCAGTACGAGTGGGCCAGGCCGGCGTCCTCGAGCCTCCGCAGCTCCCGGTAGAGCGACCCGGTGCTGCCTTCGGTGAAGCCGAAGTCCTTGAGGCGGTCGACGAGGGCGTACCCGTGGCTCGGCTTCTCGGCCAACAGCAAGAGAATGCACGGCCCGATCAGCGGGCTCGGATGGCGGAGACCCTCCACGATGTCGTCCACGGTTCCTCCTGGTCACCCACAACCGTACGACTCGGCCCCTAGGGCCGGGTCAAGTCCCTTTTTCCGGCGCCGCGAGCCATGTCGTGACTTCTGCCGCACCGCTAGGTGACGAGAGCCTCCAGCCGGCTTGTAAATACCGCGACCGTTGCTAGGTTTCCGCGCCAGGAGCGTTCCTCGTATCTACAGGCGGCTCTTCCGTCTCGACAACGCGGGGAACCTGATCCCAACGAACCCCCGTGAGGGCCCAGCGCCCGGGGGCGGGAGGAGGTGAAGAACATGAAGGATTCCAACTCTCGGTCGATCGCCAGGCTCTGCCTGTCGCTCGTCGCCGGGGCCTTCGCGGTGCTCGCCTTCCTGCTGCTCGGGTCGGCCACCGCCGGTGCCCAGGCCACGTCCGGTGCCTCCGGTGACTCGGGCGACACCGGTGCGGCAACTGCCGTCGGCAGCGCCAGCGCCAACGCCAACTCCGGTGCGAGCAGCAGCTCGACGGCCGGCTCGGGGAGCACGGGGAACGCCAGCAACGCCGTGATCGTCGTCGCCTCTGGCGGCAACGGTGGACGCGGCGGCACCGCCCCCGCCACC
>DASZOE010000049.1:0-2043 GCA_035550945.1 Acidimicrobiales bacterium | reverse complement strand
GAGGCCCGCCTCCTCGAGCAGGGCGACGACCCGGTCGGCCGCGGCCTCGGGGGCCGCCCCGCCGAGGCGGGCCACGACCCGGCCCTGCCCGTCGGCCCAGCCCACGTCCAGCGACTCGGGTCCGAACGGGGAGTGGGCCACGGCCGACGCGCCCCGGGCCAGGGCGTCCGGGTCGTCGGACGTGCCGACGGCGGTGACCCGGTTGGCGGCGAGGGGATGGAGGCGCATGACGACCTCCACGATCAGGCCCAGGGTGCCGAAGGAGCCGGTGAAGAGCTTGGCCAGGTCGTACCCGGCCACGTTCTTGATGACCTTGCCGCCCGCCTTGGACACGGTCCCGTCACCGAGGACCACGGTGATGCCGAGGATCAGGTCGCGGGCCGCCGCGTAGCGGTGGCGCAACGGACCCGAGTCGGCCGTGGCGATCACTCCCCCGATGGTGGCCTCCACGTCGCTCCCCAGCCACGGGTCGAGAGCGATCATCTGGTTGGCCCCGGCGAAGACCTCCTGGGCGCGGGCCAGGGGCACGCCGGCCCGGAGCACGGCGGTGAGGTCGCCCTCGTTGTGCTCGACCACCTGGTCGAGCCGTTGCGTCGAGAGCTCGACGTCCGCCGGCTGCGGAGGCGGGGCGCCCCATGACGCCTTGGTGCCGCCGCCCCCGAACCGCACGCGCCGCTCCTCGGCGGCGGCGTCCCGGAGGACCTCGGCCGCCTCCTCGGGCGACGACGGCGCTACGCGGCGGGGTCCGGCGGCAGCCACGGCTCAGAACCGCTCCGCCACGCCGGCCTGCTCCAGGGGGTGCTGGCGGTAGGGGCCGGGCACCTCACCGCAGAGCCTGGGGGTGGGCATGACCTTGCCGGGGTTGGCGAGCCCGTCGGGGTCGAAGGCGCAGCGCAGCCGCTGGAACGCGTCCAGGTCGGCCTCGGAGAACATTTCGGTCATGTGCTTCTTCTTGTCGACGCCCACCCCGTGCTCGCCGGTGATCGATCCCCCGGCCTCCACGCAGGCGGTGAGGATCGCTCCTGCGACCTCCTCGGCCCTCTCCGACTCTCCCGGTTTCTTGGCGTCGAAGCACACGAGGGGGTGGAGGTTGCCGTCGCCGGCGTGGAAGACGTTGGCGATGCGGAACCCCGACTCGTCGGCGAGCTCCTGCACCCTCCGCAGGATCTCGGCCAGACGCGTCCGGGGGATGACGCTGTCCTGCACGTAGTAGTAGGGGGAGAGGTAGCCCATGGCGCCGAAGGCGGCCTTGCGGGCCTTCCAGATCAGCGCTCGCTCGTCCTCGTCCTCGGCCACCCGGGTCCCGCTCGCGCCGGCCTCCTCGAAGATCGCCAGGACGTCCTCGGCCCGGGCGTCGCACTCGGCCTTCGGGCCGTCGAGCTCCACGATCAGGGCGGCACCGACGTCGAGCGGGTAGCCGGCGTGCGTCCAGTTCTCGGTGGCCTCGATGGACAGCGCGTCCATGATCTCGATGGCGGCGGGCACGATGCCGGCGGCCACGATCTCGCTGACGGCCTGGCCGGCCTGCTCGATGGACTCGAAGTAGGCGACCATCGTCTCGTGCGACTCCGCGACCGGGATCACCCGGAGCGTGATCCGGGTCGCGATCCCGAGGGTCCCTTCGGAGCCCACGAAGGCGCCGATGAGGTCGTAGCCGGGCCGGTCGAGCTCCTTGCCGCCGAGGGTCACGACCTCGCCGTCGGCGAGCACGACGTCCAGCCCGGTCACGTAGTTCGTCGTGAAGCCGTACTTGAAGCAGTGCAGGCCCCCGGAGTTCTCCGAGACGTTCCCGCCGATGGTCGACACCACCTGGCTCGACGGGTCGGGGGGATAGAAGTGGGTGGGCGCCACCGCCTCGGAGACGGACTTGTTCGTGACGCAGGGCTCGACGACCACCCGCTGGTTCTCGAGGTCGACCTCGAGGATGTGGTTGAGGCGGGTGAGCACGATGAGGACGCCGTTCTCGACGGGAATGGCACCACCCGAGAGTCCCGTGCCGGCACCTCGCGCCACCCAGGGGACGTTCGCCTCGTGGCAGGCCGA
>DASZOE010000048.1:0-3531 GCA_035550945.1 Acidimicrobiales bacterium | reverse complement strand
CCTGGGCCGGGGGGCGTCGGTCTCGTTCGTCATGCAGAGCGCCGGGGTGGCGTTCAAGTACCTGAGCTCGGCGGCCCTCGCCCGGTGGCTCGGTGCCGCCAGCTTCGGCGCCTACACCTACGCCACCAACCTCTCCCAGCTCCTGGCTACCCCCTGCAACCTCGGCGGCGAGAACAGCTCCCTCCGCTTCGTCCCCGAGTACCGGGCCAAGGGGGAGACCGGTCTCCTGCGAGGTGTGCTGCGGGCGTTCCGGGCCGTCCCCCTGGCCCTGGGCGTCCTCGTCGCCGCCCTGGCCGCCGCCGTCGTCCTCGTGGTGGGCTCGGGCCCGACGACCACCGAGGTCCTGCTGCTGGCCCTGGTCGCCGTGCCCTTCTTCGCCCTCGTCGACGTCCAGACCGTCATCGGCCGCAGCTTCGGTTCGCTCTTCTGGGCCCTCCTCCCCGGCCTGGTGCTGCTCCCCCTGGCGCTTACCGTGGCCGTGGGAGCCATCGTGCTTGGTGGGCACCGGCCCACGGCCACCCAGACCGTCCTGGTGGCAGCGGCCGTGGTGGTGGCGGTCGCCGCCTTCCAGGCCGTCGTCCTGCGACGGGTCTCACGCGCCGAGGCCTCGTCGGCGCCGCCCCGCTACGACCCCCGCTCGTGGTTCCGCGTCTCGATGCCCCTGCTGCTGGTGAGCTCGCTGAACCTCGTCTTCCAGCGGGTGGACGTGCTGTTGGTGGGGCTGTTCCTCGACGCCGGCCAGGCCGGGGTCTACGCCATGGCGTTCCGGACGGCAGCCCTGGCCAGCATCCTCCAGACGGCCATGAACACGACGGTGGCGCCCCGGATCGCATCGCTCTTCTGGTCGGGGAGGTCGGAGGAGCTGGAGGCCACCGTCCTGCGGGCCATCCGTCTCGTCTTCCTGCCCTCGCTGGCCGTCACCGTGGCCCTGGTGGCGTTCGGCGGCCCCATCCTGTCCCTCTTCGGCAAGAGCTTCCGCACCGGCTGGGCGGCGCTGGCGGTGTACGCCGTGGGCCAGCTGGTGAGCGTGAGCAACGGCCCCGTCGGCTGGCTGATGAACCTCACCGGCCACCACTCCCGTGCCGCGGTCGTGAACGGCGTGAGCGCCGGCCTCTGCCTGGTCGGGTACCTCGTCCTCATCCCCCTCTTCGGCCTGGTGGGTGCGGCCGCGGCCAACGCCGGCGCGGTGGCCGTGAAGAACCTCTGGTCCAACCGGGTGGTCCGGCGCCGCCTCGGCTTCCGGATCTCGGTCGTCCGGGCCCTCACCGCCCCGGCCCCCGGCGCCCCGTCGTAGGCATGGCGGTGGCCCCGGCGCCGACCAAGGTCCTCTACCTCCTCGGGACCCAGCGGGGGGGCTCGACGATCGCCGGCCGCGTCATCGGCGCCCAGCCCGGCTTCGCCTTCGGCGGCGAGGTGCGTCGCCTCTGGTCGCGGGGCGTCGGCCCGGGCCGGACGTGCGGGTGCGGGTCCGGCTTCGACGCCTGCCCGTTGTGGTCCCAGGTGCTTCCCGCGGTCCTCGTCGACGGCGTGACCGCCGACCAGCTTGCGGCCTGGCAGGCGGAGGTGGCCCCTCGCCAGCACTCGTGGCGCCACGCCGAGCGGGTCGTCCGGGCCTCCCGTCCCGGAGCCCGGCCCTGGCCCGCCCTGGAGCGCTACCGGGCGTCGATGGGCCGCACGTACACGGCCATGGCCCGCGCCCTCGGCGCCCGCGTCCTCGTCGACGCCTCCAAGCTGCCCGCCGACGCCGCCGTGCTGGCGGGGATCGCCGGGATCGACGCCTCCGTCGTCCACCTCGTGCGCGATCCCCGGGGCGTCGTGCACTCCCAGCTCCGGCGCCGGGCGCCCTCGGGCGGCCTCCAGCGCGCCCAGGTGATGCGCCTGGCCGGGGCCTGGGCCGTGCGCCACGGGGCGGCGCACCGACTGGCCCGCCGCCGGGGGGACGCGGGATGGCTCGAGCTCCGCTACGAGGACTTCGCCACCGAGCCGGCCCGGGCCCTGGCCCGGGTGGCCGAGCTGGTCGGCGAGCGGCCCGGGCCCGGGCCCGGCGACGGCCCCTACGACCTCGCCGAGGTCCACACCGCGGGGGGCGAGCTCCCGGGCCGGTACGGCGTGGCCCTGGAGCGCGACGACCGGTGGAGGACCGAGCTCCCCGCCCCGGAGCGGGTGGTGACGACGGCCGCCACGCTGCCGTGGCTCCTGCGCTTCGGCTACCCGCTGGGCCGGAAGGACCCGGGGTGAGGCGGCGGGCGGGACGAACCGGATGAAGGTGACGCACATCATCACCCGGCTCGGCAAGGGAGGCACCGACAACAACGTCCTCCACTTCGTCGACTGGCAGCGCCGTCACGGCCACGACCCCCGGCTGGTCGTGGGCGAGAGCTCGGACACGACGATCGTCCCGCCCTGGCTGCCGGTCGAGGTGGCGGGAGGGCTGGTCCGCGACCCCGCGCCGGGCGCCGACCTGCGGGCCCTGCGGAACCTCCGGGCCATCGTCGCCCGCCACGAGCCCGACGTCGTCCACACCCACCAGTCGAAAGCCGGGGTCCTCGGCCGGCTGGCGGCCGTGCGGCGGGCGCCGGTGATCGTGCACACGGTGCACATGGCGTCGTTCGGCCCCTCCTACGGCCGGTCGTCGCCGGCGTTCAGGGCCGGCGAGCTCGTCTGCGCCCGGATCACCGACCTGGTCGTCCCGGTCGGCGAGGGGCTGCGCCGGCGTTACCTACAGAGCGGGATAGGTCGTGCCGGGCAATATTGCGTGGTGCGGTCTCCGGTGCGCCTCACGGCCTTCCTGGGGGCGCGGGAGCTCGATGCCGGGCGCCGCCGGCAGGTTCGCGCCGAGCTGGGGTTGGAGCCGTCGTTGCCGCTGTTGCTCAGCGTCGGGTTCCTCGAGCGGCGCAAGCGCCACGATCTCCTCCTCCGCAGCCTCCGGCCCCTCCTCGCCTCGGGGCGGGCCACCCTGGTCGTCGCCGGCGACGGCGCCCGGCGGCCCGCCCGCGAGCGCCTGGCGACCGACCTGGAGGTCACGGAGGCGGTACGTTTCCTCGGTCACGTCGACCCCGTCGAGGAGCTCTTCGCCGTCGCCGACGTTCTCGTCCACACCTCGGCGGTGGAGGGAGTTCCGCAGGTGGTGCTGCAGGCGCTGGCGGCCGGCGTCCCGGTGGTGGCGACCGAGACGGAGGGCCTCGACGAGGTCCCGGGTGCTCCCGTCCGGGTCGTCGACCGGTCGGGCGCGGGCCTCCGGCAGGCGGTCGAGGACACCCTGGCCGACCCGCCGCCGCCCGTCGCCGCGGAGCGGTTGGCGGCATGGAGCGACGAGGCCGTCGAGCAGCAGATCGCGGCGCTGCACAGTCGCATCGAGGCTCGCCTCGGCCGGGCCCGCGGGGCCCGCTCATGACCGGTCGGGGCCCGGCGGTCGGGCTGCTCGCCGTTCTCGCCCTCGTCGCCCTCGGGACCGCGCCCGCGCCGGCCCAGGACGCACAGGTGCCGCCTCTCGGACGGCCCGAGGGGTTCGGGGCCAAGAGCACCGGCGGG
>DASZOE010000047.1:0-2769 GCA_035550945.1 Acidimicrobiales bacterium | reverse complement strand
GGGTTGCTTCTCCATGCTCAGCGCGACCTGGAGGGCTACTCGCTCCAAGGACGCCGGCTCGCCGCCCCGAGCGGAGACCTTGTTCTGACCCTCGACCAGCCAGGAACACGTCTCCGTCACGTGGAACGCGTCGCTCCCAGTCCGCCGGCCGCCGCGCTCCGGCCATGACGGGGTCGGCCTAGGTTCGGCGAGGAGCCTGCTGTCGGTCGACGCCCAGGCTGTCGTCGGAGTTCGGTCGAGGATGCCCGCTGGGAGGCTTGCGCGCCGAAGCCTGCCGCACCAACCAAGGCTACGACTGCCGATCGAGTGCCACGTGCCACCACTTCCCGTCGGGATCGAGCGCCAAGCGGCCGGCGTTCAGACCATGGCCGCCAGAAGGTCGGCGCGCAGTTCCTCCTCGTAGGCAGGGCGGCCCGTGTCCAGCATGGCGGTGCGCAACGACGGGTCCCAGGGCGTGGCCGGCAGGGCCTCGTCGATCGAGCGCGAGCTGGTCGGCCCGGCAGTGGCGGCGAGGTAGTCGGCCGACGTCATGCGCCACGGCGTGGTGCCGGCCCGGTCGGCGAGCCAGGCGGTGATGGCGAGGCCGGCGGCGTCGAAGTCGGCGTGTTGGCGGACGCGGCCGCCGGCGGCGGCGAGCTGGCGCACGAGGGTCACGACGGCGACGGTGGGGCGGCCCGAACTGCACACGAGCGGTGGACCGGACCAGCCGCGCCGGGCCGCTTCGGCGACGAGGGACGGGTTCTCCACCACATAGGCCGTCCGGCCGGACGCCAGTGGCGCCACCGGCCAGCGGCGGAGCTGGGCGAGCGTGAGCACGACGGGCTCGCCGGCCGCCGTCGCCGCCGCCAGCCACGGCCCCAGTGGTGGCGGGGCGTCGACGGCCAGGCCGAGGGCCAGAACCGTGGACGACAGCGGGTCGGGGACGACGCCGGCCGTCTCCCACAGGTGGCGGCCGGACTCGGCATCGGTGGCGGGCGACCCCCCGCCGGCGAGGGCGACGGCGTCGAGGACGAGGGCGGCCAGGCGCCGGCCCCGGTCGAGGGCGTGGGGGTCGCCGACGAGGTCGTTGGCGAAGGCGGCCAGGGGGACGCCGTCGGCGGGCAGGGCCCGCAGCACCCGCAGGGCCCGCTCGAGGCGGCGGCGATGGGCGGCGGTGCCACCCCGGGCCCCTTGGGACCGCACCCGATCGACCCACGCCGTCGGCCATCCGGGCGCGCCGCCGAGCGCCGAGCCGAGGGCGGCGGCCTCGGCGGCGAGCCATCCCCACAGGTCGTCCCGGGCGGCTCGCTCGGCCAGCCGTTCCGCCCGCCGGTCCGGCAGCGGCCCCCGGAGGCCCTCGACCTCGGCCCGCAGGCCGGCGACCGAGCCGAGGCCGAGCGCCTCCACCAGCCGGGTCACCCGCACCCGGGCGTGGGCGGGCGGCAGGCGGTCGAGCCCGAAGAGGTCAGCCAGGCCCCGCCGGGCCTCGATCGGCAGGCCGCGCACGGTCACCACCACGGGCGACTGGCCCTCGCCGAAGCGGCGGACGAGCTCGTCGACCACCGGCGCCAGCTCCGGCCGGGCCAGGGGGCGCACGCCGGCGACGTGCCCGGCCGTCACGCCGGCACCGGGTCGGCGTGGCGGCGGCGGCCATCCCAGGTGAACCGCGTGGAGGTCACCGGCTCGTCGGCCACGGGTGGGTGGAGGTGGTGGATGGCGATGCCGGCGAGGGTGGCGTACTGGCACCACTCGTGGTCGCTGGTGAACACGGCGTCGAGGTCCCAGGCCGAGAAGGTTCCGAACAGCTGGGCCCGGTTGGCGGTGTCGACCCCGGCGAAGAGCTCGTCGAGCAGGATCAGCCGGGGACACCCCGCCGGCTCGCCGTCGTCGCCGGCGTAGTGGGCGGCGACCGAGGCGATCATCGGCAGGTGCAGGGCGATCGAGCGCTCGCCGGTGGACAGCTTCTGGAGCCGTCTGGCGGTGGCCGGCTGGAAGCCCTCCCAGTCGCGATGGGCCAGCTGGAGGGTGAAGCGGTGCCAGGCCCGGTAGTCGAGGGTCTCCCGCAGCCGGGCCTCCCACGGCGCGTTGGCCTCCAGCTCGGCCCGGGCCTGGTCGACCCGGGCCCGCACGAACGCCTGCAGCGCCCCCTGGTCGGTCTCCGTGAGGTCGGCCGGGTCGCGCAGCAGCAGGGCGCGGGCCGACTTGACCGCGTCGAGCTGCTCGGGGTCGACCTCCCAGCGCAGCCGCACCTGTACGCCACCCGCCATCGTGCGCACCGCGGCCAGCTGGGCGTTGATGCCGTCGACCAGGGCGTTGGCGTGGCGTATCCGGTCGGCCAGGGCCCGGCGGACGCTGCCCGCCAGGGTCTGCTCGAACAGCCGCTCCTCGTCGGCCTCCAGCTCGGCCCGGCCCTCGGCCAGCTCGGCCGCCAGGGCGGCCGCCAGCGCACTCGCACCCCGCCGGATGCCGCCGACGACGGTGCGCAGCACCCACCAGCCGTCGTCGGCCAGCTCCCGAGTGAGCTCGACCCGCCCTCCGAGGGCGGCCTGGGCCGCATGCACCCGTTCACGGACGCGCTCGGACAGTCGCTCGACGGCGTGGGCGTCGGCGTCGACCGACTCGTGGGCGGCGGCCACTGCCCGGGCCGAGGCGAGGACGGCCGAGGCGGTGTCGAGCGCGCCCGCCGGCTCGCGGCCGGCGTCGGGGCCGAGGGCGGTCAGCACGGCGCCGTAGCGGGCATGGGCGCCGCCCCGCTCCTCCTCGGCCCTCGCCCGCGCGGCCGCCGCCGCT
>DASZOE010000046.1:0-11433 GCA_035550945.1 Acidimicrobiales bacterium | reverse complement strand
CGCCCGGCTGGAAGGCCTTGGCCGTCGGGAAGTCGGGCGAACGGGTGTCGCCGGCCACGTAGGCGTTGCCCACCAGGTCGACGCCGACCGCCAAGGCGTGATCCTCGCCGTCGCCGCCCAGGTAGGTGGAGTACACGAACTCCGATCCGGCGGCGTTGACCCTCGTGACGTAGGCGTCGGAGTCGTCGGGCTTGGTGAGTGTGCCTCGCAGCGGCGCGCCGGCGACCGGGAAGTCGCCCGAGGTGGTCGAGCCGACCAGGTAGGCGTCGCCGCTCTGGCTGAGGGCCACGCCCCGCGCCGTGTCGGTGCCGCTCCCCCCGACGTAGGTCGAGTACTGCAGGACCGCCCCCTCGGGGCTGATCCGGGCGACGAAGGCGTCGCTCGGCCCGCCGCCGAAGTCCTCCTGGATGGGCCGGGCCAGCGGGAAGTCGGACGACTCCGTGTAGCCGGCGACGACGGCGCTGCCGTCCGGGCTCACGGCGATGGCGTGCCCGGTGTCGCGGGCCTTGCCCCCGAGGAAGGTGCTGTAGACGAACCCGGTGCCCTCGGGGTCGAGCTTGGCCACGAAGGCGTCGGTGCGCACGCCCGCGTCCTCGACGAGGGCGCCCTGCTGGGGGCTGGCGGTGGGGAAGTCGGGGGACTCCGAGAGCCCGGTGACGTACACGTTCCCGGCGTCGTCCACGGCCACGCCGTAGGCCGCGTCGTTGGCCGACCCGCCCAGGTAGCTCGACTCGAGAAGGACGGGGTCGATCACCAGCGGCCGGGTGGGGTCGTGGCGACCGACATGGAAGCCGACCCGGTCGCCGTGCAGGGCGAAGGCCCCGGGAACGGGGCGCCGGCCTCCGTCCGCCTCCTGGTACAGCGTCGGCCGTCCGAGGCGGACCTCGCCTCCGTGCAGGGCCACGACCAGGTCGCCGTTCGAGTCGAGGCGCAACCCGCGGGCGTCGGCGAAGGAGAGAGAGATGGCCGCGGCGTCGGCGCCGGGGGCGACGACGAAGTCCTGCTCGAGCTGCGGCCCCCGACCGTGGTACACGACGTCGATCCCGTCCCACACGCCCGCGTAGGTCACCCGGCCGTAGGCGGCGAGGCCCGTGCGCCAGCCCGCGGGGTCGTCCCCCAGGAGCAGGTTCGTCCGCCCCGGGCCCGGGAGCTCGCCCCGGCCGGAGGCGTCGGGGCGGGCGCCCACCAGGCGCATGCGCAGGGGAGCCGGCGACGTCGGTCCCGCGACCCGCACCTCGTCGGGCGCCAGGGCGATGCCGTAGCCCGGGCCCCGGGCGACGAAGCCGGAGCCCTCGTCGGCAACGAAGGACAGCGTCGAGCGCTCGACGGCCCGGGCGGCCACAGCCGAGTCGGAGCCGGCCTCTGTGGCCCGAACGGAGCCGGCCTCCGTGGCCCGAACGGAGTGGCGGACATTGGCGGCCCGGCCCGACACCGGGCCCGAGCCTCCGAGGACGAGCAGGAGCAGGCCGGTGACGGCGATCGGTGGCGCCCAAAGCCTTCCGATCCCGAGGCCCCGAACACGCCCGGCTCCCCGGAGCCGCTCGGGCCGCAGGCCCGACCTGCGTGCTTCGGGGGCGAGCCTCCGCATCACGCGCCATCTTCGCCGATCCCCGGCCGTCCGGCGGGACAGGGCCGGGCCGAGGCCAGTTCGGGAGGTGCGGGCCCCTGGTAGGGCTCCTACCGCCTCGGCCTGTAGGGCATGGGCGAGCGCTCGACCGGCACCAGGTCCCGCCGGTACTGGCGGTGGGTCCGCTCGATCGCCTCCTGGGCCTCGCGGGCCATCTGTGCCAGCTGGCCCCGGAGGCGGGCGACCTCGTCCTCCAGCTCCATGACCGCCTTGACGCCGGCCAGGTTGAGGCCCGCGTTGGTCAGCTCGTGGATGCGGCGCAGGCGCTGGATGTCCCTCTCGCTGTAGCGCCGGCTCCCGCCCCCCGTGCGGGCCGGGTCGAGCAGCCCCCGGCGCTCGTAGATGCGGAGGGTCTGGGGATGGACGCCGGCCAGCTCGGCGGCCACGGAGATCACGTACACGCCGCGGTCGATGTCTTTCATGCACTACACCCCTAGGTGGGATCGGGGGGAGTCGGTGGAGGCCCGGGCCAGCGCCTCGACGGCCTCCTGTTCGGCGGGCGAGAGCTTGCTCGGGACGGCCACCTCGACGGTGACGAGGAGATCGCCGGCGCCGCTGGCGAGGGGGACGCCGCGCTTGCGCACCCGGAAGGTCCGCCCAGAGCGGGTGCCGGGCGGGATGCGCACCGTCACGGGGTCGTCGAGGGTGGGCACCTTGATCTCGGCCCCGAGGGCGGCCTCGGCGAAGGTGACGGGAACGGTGATGGTGAGGTCCCGGCCCCGGCGACCGAAGAGGGGATGGGGCGCGACCTTGACCGTGACGTAGAGGTCACCGCCTGGGCCGCCGCCGGGGCCCGGGGCGCCCCGGCCCTTGAGCCGGATCCGCTGGTCGTTGTCCACGCCGGCGGGGATGCGGACCTTGACCTGGCGGGGCCGGCGCTCGTTCCCGGTGCCCTGGCAGGTCGGGCAGGGGCTCTCGACGACCATCCCCCTCCCACCGCAGCTCGGGCACGGACGGCTGAACGAGAAGAAGCCCTGGTCGTCGTCGAGCACTCCCCGGCCCGAGCACCGTGGGCACACCCTCGCGCTCGTTCCCGGGGCCGCCCCGCTGCCGTGACATGTCGAGCAGGTGGCGTCACTGGTGACGTTGACGACGGTGGTGACCCCGTGGATGGCCTCTACGAACGACAGGTGCAGCTCGGCCTCGAGGTCCGACCCCCGGCGGGCCCGGGTGCTGGTGGTGGTCGCCCCGCCGCCTCCCCGGAAGCGCCCGAAGAGGTCGCCGAACAGGCCCCCGAGGTCGTCGGTGGAGAAGGAGAAGCCTCCGGCGCCGCCGGGACGGCCGGCGGTGGCGCCGCCCGGCCCGAACGGCCCCGCGGCCATGGGCCCCAGGCGGCGCAGCTCGTCGTACTCCTTGCGCTTCTCGGCGTCGGAGAGGACGTCGTACGCGGCCGAGATGTCCTTGAAGCGCTCCTCGCTCCCGGGATGGGCGTCGGGGTGGTGCTGCTTGGCCAGCTTCCGATAGGCGCGCCGGAGCTCGTCCTCGGAGGCGTTCTCGGAGACCCCGAGGACCTTGTAGTAGTCCTTCTCGAACCACTCACGCGAGGCCTGGGCCACCGCAGGTCACCCGCGCACTTTGACCATCGCCGGTCGCAGGACCCGCCCCTTCCAGCGGTACCCGGGCCGGAGGACGTCGGCCACCGTGGGGCCGTCGTCCGCGTCCTCGTGGGCCACGGCGTCGGCCTCGGTCGGGTCGAACGGCTGGTCGACCGGGTCGATGCGCTCGAGACCCTCCTTCTCGAGCAGGGCGACGAGGGTGGTGTGCACCTGCTCGTAGCCCTCGCCGTGGGCCAGAGCCAGGTCGAAGGTGTCGAGGACGGCGAGCAGCTTCTCGACCAGGTCCTCGGCCGCCCGCTCGAGGTGCTCGGTCTGCTGCTTGAGGATCCGCTTGCGGTAGTTGTCGAAGTCGGCCGACACCCGCCGGAGCTGCTCGAGGTAGTCGTCGCGCTCGGCGGCGAGCTTCTCGAGGTCGGCGAGCAGGGCCTGCTCGGCGTCGGCGACGTTGGCGTCCGCGTCGGCGACGGCTTGCTCGGCGCTCTGGTCGTGGGCCTCCATGGCCTCCTTGGCCCGGGCCTCGGCCAGGGCCTCGTCGGCGATGCGCTCGGCCTCGGCGATCAGCTCGGGATCGGCCTCGTCCCCACCTTCGACCTCGTCGTCGACGACGACCTCGTCAGCCCCGACCGCCTGGCCCAGGTCGTCCCAGGCGCTGGCGGCGCGGGAGCCTCCCTCCGATGCAGCCGCATCGGCGGGAGCCGACCCCTGAGGGTCGGGACCCGTCGACCTCCGGGGGTCTCCCATCACGCCCCTTCGTCGACGATCTCGGCGTCGACCACCTCGTCGTCGGCCGGCCCGCCGGCGCCGGCGCCGTCCTCACCCGAGGAGGCGGCCTCCTGGTACATGCGCTGGGCCACGGCCGAGGTGGCCGCGATGAGCGCCTCGCTGGCGGCCCGGATGCGGTCGGTGTCGTCGCCGGAGAGGGCGGCCTTGACCTCCTTGAGGTTGTCCTCGATCCGGGACTTCTCCTCCAGCTGGATCTTGTCGGCCTGCTCCCGCAGCAGCTTCTCGGACTGGTACACGACGGTGTCGGCCCGGTTGCGGGTCTCGGCCTCCTCCCGGCGCTGCTTGTCCTCTTCGGCGTGGGCCTCGGCGTCACGCATCATCTTCTGGATCTCGTCCCGGCTCAGGGCCGACTGGCCGGTGATCGTCATCGACTGCTCCTTGTTCGTGGCCCGGTCCTTGGCGGACACGTGCACGATGCCGTTGGCGTCGATGTCGAAGGTGACCTCGATCTGGGGCACGCCCCGGGGGGCGGGCGGGAGGTCGACGAGCTGGAACTTGCCGAGGGTCTTGTTGTACGCCGACATCTCGCGCTCGCCCTGCAGGACGTGGATCTCCACCGAGGGCTGCAGGTCCTCGGCCGTGGTGAAGACCTCGGTGCGCTTGGTCGGGATTGTGGTGTTGCGCTCGATGAGCTTGGTCATGATGCCGCCGCGCGTCTCGATGCCCAGGGAGAGAGGGGTGACGTCGAGGAGCAGGATGTCCTTGACCTCGCCCTTGAGCACGCCGGCCTGGATGGCGGCGCCCACGGCCACGACCTCGTCGGGGTTGACGCCCTTGTGGGGCTCCTTCTTGGTGAGCTCCTGGACGAGCTCCTGGACCGCGGGCATGCGGGTGGAGCCGCCCACGAGGATGACGTGGTCGATGGCCGACGGCTTGACGCCGGCGTCCTTGATGGCCTGCTGGAAGGGGCCCTTGCAAGCGTCGAGCAGGTCGGCGGTCATCTCCTGGAACTTGGCCCGGGTGAGCTTGTAGTCGAGGTGCAGCGGGCCGCTCTCGGTGGCGGTGATGAAGGGAAGGTTGATGGTGGTCTCGGGGACGGCCGAGAGCTCGATCTTGGCCTTCTCGGCAGCCTCCTTGAGGCGCTGCAGGGCCATCTTGTCCTTGCCCAGATCGACGCCGTGGTCGCCCTTGAAGGACTTGACCAGCCAGTCGATGACCCGCTGGTCCCAGTCGTCGCCGCCCAGATTGGTGTTCCCGCTGGTGGCCTTGACCTCGAACACGCCCTCGCCGATCTCGAGGATCGAGACGTCGAAGGTGCCGCCGCCGAGGTCGAAGACGATGATGGTCTGGTCCTCGCCCTCCTTGTCGAGCCCGTAGGCCAGAGCCGCGGCGGTGGGCTCGTTGATGATGCGCAGGACCTCGAGGCCGGCGATGGTGCCCGCCTCCTTGGTCGCCTGGCGCTGGGCGTCGTCGAAGTAGGCGGGGACGGTGATGACGGCCTGGCTGACCGTGTCCCCCAGGTAGGACTCGGCGTCCCGCTTCAGCTTCTGGAGGATGCGGGCGGAGATCTCCTGGGACTTGTACTTCTTGCCATCGATGTCGATGGACCAGTTGGTCCCCATGTGGCGCTTGACCGACCGGATGGTGCGGTCGGGGTTCGTGATGGCCTGACGCTTGGCGACCTCGCCGACCAGGACCTCACCGTTCTTGGCGAAGCCCACGACCGAGGGCGTGGTGCGGGCCCCCTCGGCGTTGGCGATGACGGTGGGCTCGTTCCCCTCCAGGACGGAGACGACCGAGTTGGTGGTGCCGAGGTCGATGCCGACGGCCTTGGGCATGGGCGTTCCTCCCGAACGGATCGGACTGACAAGTCCAAGCTATCAAACTTGAGTGCGTTCTTATCAAGGTCCCTGGCAACGGATTTGTTCCCACACGGGAACAGGCTTCGACGCCGCCTCCGGCGGCGGCTGCCCCTCCTCCCGCCGGCGAGCTTCGCCGCCGGCCGGTCAGGCGCCGAACTTGGCCAGCCGGCCGGCGGCGGCCAGGGCCAGGGGCATCAGGTCGGTGCTGGGGCGGCGGCCCAGGGCCCCGCCCAGGGACGCGCTCTCGCCGAAGCGGGTCACCGGATCCCGGCCCACCCGGGGACCCCACGCCAGGAGCGGCACCGGGTGCCAGGAGTGGGCCGCCATCTGGGAGGGGGTGGCGTGGTCGCCGGTGACCAGCAGCACGTCGGGCTCGAGGGCGGCGAGGTCGGGCACGGCGGCATCGAGAGCCTCGATGGCCGTCACCTTGGCATCGAAGTCGCCGTCCTCGCCGGCGGCGTCGGTGGGCTTGTGGTGGAAGAAGAAGTAGTCGTAGGTGCCCCACCCGTCGGCCACCAGGCCGACCTGGGTGGACAGGTCCTTGGGGCGACCCAGCACCTCCATGCCCACCAGCCGGGCGACCCCCCGGTACATCGGGTAGATCGCCGCCGCGGCCGCGGCCAGCCCGTAGCGGTCGGACATCGAGGGCAGCTCCTGGTGGGAGTCGAAGCCCCGGAGGAGCAGGGCGTTGGCCTTCGGCTGGTCGGCCAGGGCGGCCCGGGCCTGGCGGTCGAGCTCGGCCACCACCTCGGCCGTGCGCTCCGCCTCCGGCCGGCGGGCGACGGGGGCGAGGGGCGGATGGCCGACCTTCTGGGGATCGGTGTCGGCCAGGTCGGCGTCGAGCCCGGCCCCCCGGAGTACGACCAGGACGCGGTGGGACGCCTCGTGGACCAAGGTGACCTCCACGCCGTCGATGTCCAAGCCCTCGGCCAGCAGGCGCACGACCTCGCCGGCCTCGTCGTCGGGGATCCGGCCCGCCCGCCGGTCGGTGATCCGGCCCTCGTCGTCGAGCGTGGCCAGGTTGCCCCGGGCCGCGACGTCGCCGGGCTTGAGCTCCACCTCGAGCCCCGCCGCCGAGAGGGCGCCCCGGCCGAGCTGGTACTCGAAGGGGTCGTACCCGAACAGGGCCAGGTGGGCCGGCCCCGATCCCGGGGTGATGCCCGGGCCGACCGGCTCAAGCAGGCCGGTGGCGCCTTCGGCGGCGAGGCGGTCGAGGTTGGGGGTGGCCGCCTCCTCCAGCTCGGTGCCGCGGTCGGCGTCGGCGTAGCCGCCCAGGCCGTCGAGGACGACGAGGACGATCCGGGTGTCGGCGGACTGGACGAGGGAGGAGAGGTCGGCGGTCGGCACGCCCCCAGCCTAGGTGCCGGGCCTGGCCGCTCCGTCGGTCGACGCCTGACCGTTGCCCTCCCCCGGCAGGACGGCCTCGAGCAGGTAGCCGCGGGAGCGGACGGTGCGCACGGCCAGGCCCAGGGGCCCTATGCGCCGGCGCAGGCGGAGCACGTGGACGTCGAGAGCGTTGCGGCCGGGGGAGCCTCCGGGCCAGACGGCGCGGATCAGGGTCTCCCGGCCGACGACGGCGCCGAACCGCTGCAGCAACGTGGCCGTCAGCCGGGCCTCGAGCGGCGGCAGGGAGACCCACCGGCCCCCGAAGCGCAGGACGCCGTCCTCGTCGATGCCCGGGGTCGAGTGCTCGTGGGCCTGGCACCGGACGGTGAGGGCGTCGACTCGGGCCCGCACGTCCTCCTCGGGGGCAGGCACCCGGATCCAGTCCTCGAGGCAGTCGACGACGGTGGGCGGCGGCTGCCCGGCCTCGATGAGCAGGAGGCGGGCCTCACCCGTCACGCTCAGGCGGTTCCTCGTCACGGCCTCGGCCGGCCACCGGAGGAGCACCACGTCCATGCTCCGCCGACCCTACGGGTCGCGTGTTGCCGGCCTGTTTCGGCGGGGTGAACAGTGCCGCGCCGGGCCCCCCACGCTCAGGGACGAGGGCGGAAGTTCTCGAAGTAGCGGCTCGGCGTCGGGCCTCGCTGACCCTGGTACTTGGACCCCACGCCGGCCGAGCCGTAGGGCTCCTCGGCAGGCGTCGTCATGCGCAGGAAGCTGATCTGGCCGATCTTCATTCCCGGATAGATGGTGATCGGCAGGTTGGCGACGTTGGAGAGCTCGAGGGTGAGGTGGCCGTCCCAACCGCTGTCCACGAAGCCGGCCGTGGAGTGGATGAGGAGCCCGAGGCGCCCGAGGCTCGACTTGCCCTCCAGCCGGGCCACCAGGTCGTCGGGCAGGGCCACCCGCTCGGCCGTCGAGCCCAGCACGAACTCGCCGGGATGGAGGATGAAGACGCCCTCGTCGCCGACCTCGACGAGCTCGGTGAGGTCCTCCTGGTCCTGCTTCACGTCGATGAAGCCCATGGTGTGGTTGCGGAAGACCCGGAAGTAGCGGTCGACGTGGAGGTCGACCGACGCCGGCTGGATGCACGACCGGTCGAGCGGCTCGATCACGATCCGGCCCGCAGCCAACTCCTCGCGAATCGATCGGTCTGACAGCACCATCGCCGGTGGACGTTACCGCCGGGCGGCGCCGCGCCGGGGGCTCCCCCGCGAGGCGCTCAAGGTTCCCCGCCAAACGGACGAACCTTCCATCGCCGAGCAAGGAAAGAGCCGGAAAGGCTCGACAGAAAAGAGCGCCCCCGGCGCCGCTGGCACGACCCGGGGGCTTGTTCTCCTTGGAGGGAGAGACTGGTGAAGCATACCCTTCGTCGCCTCGTCGCGGTCACCGCGGTGGTGGTCACCATGGCTTCGACGGCGATCTCGCCGGCCCAGGCCGACCACCGGGTGGTCGGCGCCCACTACGGGACGTACAAGTGGGCCGGCGTGCAGCAGGTTCCCTACCGTGCTCTGTGGGTGATCGACCGCTCCGCCGACCCGACAGTGGGTGCCGCTCTCCGCGAGTTCATCCAGGCCTTCAACGGCGACTCCTACCGGCGGGGCCAGTACGGGATCGTGCCGATTCTCGCCTATCTGAGCCAGAGCGCACACGCCGGCGCGTGCGGTCCCTACACGACCTTCGCCGGCTACAGCTTCTCGACCGTGTGCAGCGGCAACGGCGGCACCTTCGGCTCCAGCGTCACCTGGTTCGGCGGCGGCGGGAACCGCGCAGAGATCGGCTACCACTCCTGGACCCTCGTCCAGCGGGACTACCCCGACTACAACACGACCTTCTCCAACGTGGCCCACGAGCTGCTGCACCAGCTGGGCGTCGGCCACAGCTCGGACTGCGGCAACCTCATGGGCGGTGGCGAGTTCGGGTGCCGGTTCCAGGTCGGCGCCAAGCGCTACCTCACTGAGCACGACTGGGTCGCCCTGACCGACCACTACCGCCGCACGCCGATGTCCTAGCGAGCTCCGGCGCTAAAGTGGTCGGGCCGCGGGCGTAGTTCAGAGGCAGAACATCAGCTTCCCAAGCTGAGAACGCGGGTTCGATTCCCGTCGCCCGCTCTCCACAACGCCGCCGCTCCGTCGAGCTAGGCCGCCGATTCATCGCAGCGGCGCGGATCGTGGCAGGAATGGAAGAGATCCGCTTGCACCGTCGCTTGCACCGGTGTGGCCTCTCGCACGGTGGCGAGTGCCACCACGCCCCCAGCGGCGGCGACAATGGCACACACGACCATGGCACGGCCGAACCCGTGCTCGAGCTCCGCGGGGCTGGCAGCGTCGCTGATTCCGGCGAGCACAGGCAGCACGGCAACGGCGATGAGGCCGGCGACGCGGGCGACGGCGTTGTTCACGCCCGACGCGACGCCGAGGTTCCGCTCCTCGACCGCGGCCAGCACCGCAGCCGTGAGTGGCGCCACCGTGATCGACAGGCCGAACCCGAACAGCACGGCGGCCGGCAGCACCGAGGCGGCATAGGTCGCCCCCGGTTTCACCCGTTGGAACAGCAGCATGCCGGTGGCGACGACGAGCGGACCGAGGGTCATCGGCAACCTCGGCCCGATGCGCTGGGCCAGCGCCCCGGCGCGAGCCGACACGGCGAGCATCAGGATGGTCACCGGCAACAGCGCCGCACCCGCCTCCAGCGCCGAGTAGCCGAGGTTGATCTGCAGCTGGAGAACGACGAAGAACAGCGCTCCGCCCAAGGCCGCGTAGACAGCGAACGTCGTCAGGTTGGCGCCGCTGAACTGCCGGGACCGGAACAACGACGGTGGCACCATCGGCCCTGGCCGTCGCCGTTCGAGCGCGACGAACAGGGCGAGGACGAGCCCGCCCGGCACCGCGACCCACCACCGCCTCTCAATCAGGCCGTACGCCAACAGGGCGAGGCCCGCGGACGCGCTCACCGCGCCGGACACGTAGGGGCCGTGGGAGGAGCGCGAACCGCGGCTCTCCGGCACATGACGGACCGTGATCCACACCGCGACGGCGGCCAAGGGCACGTTGAGCAGAAAGATCAGGCGCCAGCTGACAGCGTCTATCAGCCACCCACCGAGGAAGGGTCCGATCGCCGTCACGACGCCCGCCAGACCTGACCACGCCCCCACCGCGCTGCCGCGGTCGCCGGGGGCGAACGAGGCGGAGATGATGGCAAGACTGCCGGGCACCAGCAGCGCGGCACCGACGCCCTGCAACGCTCGGGAGACGACGAGGAAGGCGGTGTTCGGCGCGACGCCGCAGGAAACCGAGAACACGGTGAACCACACCAGCCCGACAACGAGCATGCGGCGGCGACCGTAGAGATCCCCAAGGCTGCCCCCCAGAAGCAGCAGGGCGCCCAGAGTGACCAGATAGCTGTCGACGACCCACTGGAGGCCCGTTATGTCAGCGCCGAGGTCCGTGCCCATGGCCGGAAGAGCGACGTTGACGACCGTACCGTCGAGGAACGCGATGCCCGATCCGAGCACGGTCGCAGCGATCACCCAACGACCCGACGGCGTGCCGTAGCGAACGACCGCGCTCACAGGGCGTCACCGTACCGTGACCAGGCCAGACTGCGGCTTCCGCGGCTCGGGCCCAGAGACTCTCTTACCTCACCGGCGGAAGGGAGCTATCCGCTCCTTGGAAACGCATCATTGGGCGTCGTTGGGGGCGAGTGCCCGTCGCCAGCTCGACCTCCCTGAGCCAGGCGCTCCCTCTCGACCGCCAGGAGCGCGAAGGGCGCAACGATGGCCGAGGCGCCGGCGAGTTGGCCCGGGTCGCCGGCGAGGGAGCGACCGAGACCGCTCCATGCCACCCTCGTCGCCTTCCTCATCGAGGCCTCCGTGCGTCTCGCTCGCCGCTTTCACTGTACGAGCGGCCGGCGCCTTTCCTGGGATACTCCGTCGAGCGGTTCTGTTCTCCAGGCTGATGGGACGGGTCATCCCCAACCGACTGGTGCGCACCGCGGTGCTCGCCGTGCCCGGGGCGATCGCGATCCGAGCCGCCGCCATCGTCGTCCGCGAGGCCGACGGCCGCTCTTGGGCTCCGCACAAGAAGGAGGTCACCACGCCATGACCCACACGCCCCCCAGGACCGCCCGCCTGGCCGCGGCCGTCGCCGCCTTGGCCTTGGCCGCGGGATGCGCCGAAGAGGTGGGGTCGGGCGGCGACAGCAGCCTGTCGGGCACCATCCGCATCGACGGCTCGAGCACCGTGGCCCCCCTCAGCGAGGTGGCCGCCGAGGCGTTCCGCGAG
>DASZOE010000045.1:0-4476 GCA_035550945.1 Acidimicrobiales bacterium | reverse complement strand
GCGGTGGCCGCCGGACGCGTCGCCCGGCGCCGGGCCAGCTCCGTCTCGGGGAGGCGGCTGACGATGACGGTCACGTGGCTGGTGCGCTTGCGGATGCGGGTGGCCCGCCCGCGGGCCCGGGGGCGCCACCGCTTGAGGGTGGGGCCCTCGTCGGCGAAGCAGGCAGACACGTAGAGGTCGTCGGAGGTGAGCTGGTCGGTGTGCTCGGCGTTGGCGACCGCGGAGGCCAGGACCTTGGACACGAGGGTGGCGGCGTCGCGCTCGCAGAAGCGCAGGATCTCCTGGGCCCGGTCGACCTGATGGCCGCGGATGAGGTCGAGGACCTCACGCACCTTGTAGGGCGATGTGCGCACGTAGCGGGCCACGGCGCGCGCGGTCCCCGCCGAGGGCTCCACGGCGCGGGCCTTGCCCTCGTGGCGGGTGCGGAGGACGGGACTCTCGTTGAGCTTCGGTCCGGTCACCGCTACCGCCTCCCCGCCCTCTCCTGGCCGGCGTGGAACCGGAACGTGCGGGTGAGGGCGAACTCGCCGAGCTTGTGGCCGACCATGGCCTCGGTGATGTAGACGGGCACGTGCTTGCGGCCGTCGTGGACGGCGATGGTGTGGCCGACCATGTCGGGGATGATCGTGGAACGCCGGGACCAGGTCTTCACGACCCGCTTCTCGCCGCGCCCGTTGAGCTCGTCGACCTTCCTGAGCAGGTGCTCGTCCACGAAGGGACCCTTCTTCAGGCTGCGGGACATCGGTCCGATTACCTCCGGGCGCCGCGTGACCGGCGGCGACGAATGATGAGCTTCTGGGAAGGCTTGCTGGTGTCGCGGGTGCGGCCTTCGGTCTTGCCCCAGGGCGACACCGGGTGGCGGCCTCCCGACGACTTGCCCTCGCCCCCACCGAGGGGATGGTCGACAGGGTTCATGGCCACGCCGCGGGTCTGGGGCCGGACGCCCCGCCAGCGGTTGCGGCCCGCCTTGCCGATGGAGACGAGCTCGGCCTCGGGGTTGCCGACCTCGCCCACCGTGGCCCGGCAGTCGATCGGCACCCGCCGCATCTCCGTGCTGGGGAGGCGCAGCGTGGCGAAGTCGCCCTCCTTGGCCACGAGCTGGATGCGGGCCCCGGCCCCCCGGCCGATGCGGCCGCCGGCGCCGGGCTTCAGCTCGACGTTGTGCACCGTGGTGCCCACGGGCATGTAGCGCAGCGGCAGCGCGTTCCCGGGGCGGATGTCGGCCTTGGGCCCGCTCTGGAGGACGTCGCCGACCTTCACCCGGGCGGGAGCGAGGATGTAGCGCTTCTCGCCGTCGACGTAGTGGAGGAGGGCGATGCGGGCGTTGCGGTTGGGGTCGCGTTCGATGGCGGCCACCTTGGCGGGGACGCCGTCCTTGTCCCCCTTGAAGTCGACGACCCGGTACCGCCGCTTGTGGCCGCCGCCCCGGTGGCGTGCCGTCTTCCGCCCGTAGTTGTTGCGCCCGCCCGTGGCGGGACGGGGCGCGAGCAGCGACTTCTCGGGCTTCTTCTTGGTGATCTCGGCGAAGTCGGAGACGGTCTGGAACCGCCGGCCGGCGCTGGTGGGGTTGCGCTTGCGAAGAGGCATGCGAGGTCCTAGGTCTCGAACAGGTCGATGCGGGCGCCGGGGGCCAGGGTCACGATCGCCCGCTTGGTGTCGGCCCGCTTCCCGAAGGTGAACTGGCGGCGGTTGCGCTTGCGCTTGCCCTTGCGGTTCAAGGTGTTCACCTTCGCCACCCGGACGTTGAAGATCTCCTCCACCGCCTGGCGGATCTCGATCTTCGACGCCTGGGGATCGACCACGAAGGTGTACACACCGGCGTCGAGAAGCCCGTAGGACTTCTCGCTGACCACCGGCCGCAGGATGATGTCGCGGGGCTCCTTCACGGCTGGTCCGTCCCTTGCAACGGCGTGTCCCAGATGTCGTCGGTGAGCGCCGCGCCGGTGTCGGTCGGGGGCGCGGTGTCCGCCGTCCCGGGAAGGGTGGCCGACGTGAAGACGACCCAGTCGCTGCACAGCACGTCGTAGGCGTTGAGCTCCGAGGCGGCCAGGACGTGGACGTCGGGGAGGTTGCGGAAGGACTTGGCCGCCATGTCGTCGTCGGGGCCGAGGACGACCAGGACCTTGCCCTGAAGGCCAAGAGCGCCAAGCGCGGCCTTGGCGTCACGGGTGCGGGGGGTGGCGAAGCCCCACTCGTCGACCACCATCACCCGCCCCTCGGCGGCCCGGTCGGAGAGGGCCGACCGCAGCGCGAGCTGAATCATCTTCTTGGGCGTGCGCTGGCGGTAGCTGCGGGGCTTGGGTCCGAAGGCGACCCCCCCGCCCCGCCAGTGCGGAGCCCGGATCGAGCCCTGCCGGGCGCGCCCCGATCCCTTCTGCCGCCACGGCTTGCGCCCGCCGCCCCGCACCTCGGCCCGGCTCAGGGTGCTGTGGTCACCGGCCCGGCGGGCCGCGAGCTGGGCCACCACGACCTGGTGCATGACGGGAACGTTGGGCGTCACCGAGAAGAACTCGGGGTCGAGGGCGACCGACCCCGCCCCTTCGCCGGACCGGCGGCGGATCTCGATGCGGGCCATCGCCTAGACCGCCTCCTTCCCCGCACGGCCGTTCTTGACCGCGTCGCGGATCAGCACCAGCCCACCCCGGGGGCCGGGCACCGCGCCCTTGAGCAGGACCAGGTCGCGCTCGGCGTCGGCTTGCACGACCTCGAGGTTGAGCGTCGTCACCTGCTGGCCGCCCATGCGACCGGCCATGCGGGTGCCCTTGAAGACCCGGGACGGCGTGGCGCAGGCGCCGATGGCGCCTGGCGCCCGGTGCACCTTGTGGGCACCGTGGGCCGCGCCGAGGCCGGCGAAGTTGTGGCGCTTCATGACGCCGGAGAACCCCTTCCCCTTGCTCACCGCGGTGACGTCGACGCGCTCGCCGGCGGTCAGCAGCTCGGCGGTGAGCTCCTCGCCGACGCTGTAGCTCCCGGTGTCGTCCAGGCGCAGCTCGACGAGGTGCTTCCCCGGCTCCACACCCGCTTTGGCGAAGTGACCAGCCTCGGGCTTGGTGAGGCGGGAGGGCTTGGTGAACCCGACCGTGACCTGGAGGGCGCTGTAGCCGTCGCGCTCGGGCGTCTTGACCTGGACGACCCGGCACGGGGAGACGCGTACGAGCGTGACCGGAATGGCCCGGTTCTGGTCGTCCCAGACCTGGGTCATGCCGACCTTCTCGCCGACGATCGCCTTCGTTGCCATCGCTCGCCTCGACTGTTATGTGCGGTTGGGTTCGGGCCGACACGGGAACGCTCCGCACGGTCCCGGCTGCGCGGGGGCAGCGGTTGCCGGCGGAGCGACGGTTGGGTTGTGCCTCGGGGTACCGGCAGACGACGGCCACCGAGGACGTCGAGTTACAGGGGCACTGGGAGCAGGCGTGCTCCCGGTGACACGAGTATAGCGACCCTGCGGCCCACGCTCCGAAGGGGCCCGGGCAGGGTGCCGTAGCGTGGCCCCGTGGTGCGGAGCCTGTGGGACGACGCCGAGGCCGAGCAGGCGGTCGGGGACCTGCAGCAGCGGGCGTACTCTTCGCGGCTGCTGGGCCGGGACCCCGACCTGGTCCTGCACGGAGGTGGCAACACGTCGGTGAAGTCACGCCGCCCGACGGTGTTCGGCGAGGTGGTCGACGTCCTGTTCGTCAAGGGCAGCGGCGCCGACCTGGCCGACATCGACGAGACCGGCTTCGCCGCCCTCCGCCTGGACGATGTTGCCCGCCTGGCCGAGCTCGGGGCGCTCTCGGACACCGACATGGCCGAGCAGCTGCTCGTCGCCGCCCTGGCCGCCGGCGGCCCCGCCCCTTCGGTGGAGGCCATCCTCCACGCCGTGCTCCCCCACAAGTTCGTCGACCACACCCACGCCGACGCCGTTGTCACGCTCACGAACACCCCGGCCGCCGAGGAGCTCCTGGCCGACGTCTACGGGGACGACGTCCTCGTGGTGCCCTACGTGATGCCCGGCTTCCAGCTCGCCCGGGTGTGCGCCGAGCGGGTGCGGGACGGGCTCCATCCCGGTGTCGTCGGGATGGTGCTCATGAACCACGGCATTTTCACGTGGGGCCGCACGGCCAAGGAGTCCTACGAGTCGATGATCGGGCTCGTGACCCGGGCCGAGCAGCTCGTGGCCGAGCGCCGGCCCGGTCCGGGCGGCCCGGCGGCGCGGAACCGGAGCCCGCAGCGCACGGCCCGCGCCGAGCTGCGCAGGGAGGTGGCGACCGCCTGCGGCCGACCGGTGCTCATGGCGAGCCACACCGACGAGGAGGTGATGGCGTTCGTCACCCATCCGGAGCTGGCCCGGATCTCCCAGCAGGGCCCGGCCACCCCCGACCACGTGATCCGCACCAAGCCCTGGCCGATGCTGGGACGGGACGTCGAGGCCTACTCCGACGCCTACCGGCGCTACTTCGAGCTCCACCGCCACCGGGCCGCCATCCCGCTCCGCCC
>DASZOE010000044.1:0-3328 GCA_035550945.1 Acidimicrobiales bacterium | reverse complement strand
GCCGACGCCCTCCGGATCCTGCGCCCTCTGGCGTCCCGCGCCCCCGACGTGGCGGCCGTGCGGGAGCTGGCCGGGCTGTCGCTCTACCGCCTGGGGCGCTGGAAGGAGGCGGCCGCTCACCTCGAGGCGTTCGTGCGCCTCAGTGGATCGGTCGAGCGCCACCCCGTGCTCGCCGACTGCTACCGGGCGCTGGGGCGCTACGGCCGCTGCGCCGAGCTCTGGGAGGAGCTGGGCCGGGCCTCGCCTTCCGCTCCGGTGGTCACCGAGGGGCGCATCGTCGCCGCCGGCGCCCTCGCCGACCAGGGCGAGTTGCGCCGGGCCATCGCCCTCCTCGAGCGGGGACCGGTGCGCCCCCGACGGGTGCCCGCCGAGCACCACCTGCGCCTCTGGTACGCCCTGGCCGACCTCTACGAGCGGGTGGGCGACACCCCCGCGGCCCGAGAGCTCTTCGGCCGCATCGCCGCCATCGAGCCCGGCATGGCCGACGTCGCCGAGCGGCTGGCGGCCCTGGGCTGAACCGCTCCGGCGAGCCCCAACTGTCATAGCCCCGTCGTAGGCTCGGCTCCGACCGCTTCCCCCTCCGGTCCGGCCGGCGCGTGCCGGCGACCCGAGACGGGAGGCAGAAGATGACCAACGTCGCAGCGATGACCAACCTCGTCGTCCTGGTGGGGCGGCTGGCTCGCCCCGCCGAGCAGCGGGAGCTGCCCTCCGGCGCCCGGCTGGTGGCCTACGAGGTCACGGTGAGCCGCCCCGGCGCCCGGGCCGAGGGCGTCCCCGTGGTGTGGCCGGAGGCCCCGGCGTCGGCCGGCGACTACGACGTCGGCGAGGTCGTGCTGGTGGTGGGGCGGGTGCGCCGCCGCTTCTTCCGGGCGGGGGGCGCCACCCAGAGCCGCACCGAGGTCGTCGCCGAGGTGGTGGTCCCGACCCGGCTGGCCAAGCGGGCGCGGGCCGCCCTGGAGACGGCGTGCAGCCGCATGGAGGAAACGCTCCGGTGAGGGCCGCCCCCGCGGCCGCGGCGCGGCTCAGTGGACCAGCTGGCGGAACACGAGACCCGTGCGGAGCTTGGGCCGGAAGAAGGTCGTCTTCTGGGGCATCCGCCGGCCGGCCCGGGCCGCAGCTGCGATCTGCTCCACGGTGGCAGGCCGGAGCAACAGGCCAACCGACGCCGAGCCCGCCGCCACCGCAGCCACCACGTCCCCGGCCCGGTGGGGATAGGTGGTCTCGTGGGGCGGCCAGGCCGCCAGCGAGCGTTCCAGCAGCCCGGCATCGGGCTCGCTGCCGTTGCGCCCTCCCCCGAGCTCCGGGCGGGGGCGCAGGAGCCAGGTGCCGGCGGGCGTCACCAGGCCGAGGGCCTCCTCGGCGACCATGCGGTCGAGCAGCCCGAGGCCGGGCGGGCCCCGGTCGTCCACCACCTCGAAGTCGCCGGTCAACGACACCACCGGGTCGAAGTCCGGTGGGAGGCCGGACACCAGGCGGTGGATGGGCCCGATCGAGATCTGGTCGCCGGTCAGCTCCACCAGATAGGCGAGCACGAGGTCGTGGTCGCCGGGGGCTCCGGCCGTCGCCGCCCGGCGCTCCTCGCGGTAGGCGAGAGCGGTCTCGTAGCGGTGGTGACCGTCGGCGATCACCACCGGCGCCTGGGCCACCGTCTCGGTGACGGCAGCCACGAGCGCCGGCTGGCGCAGCGGCCACAGGCGGTGGTGGACGCCCTCGTCGTCGGTGTGGCGGGCCACGGGGGGCCCCGACACCTCCTCGCACAGGGCGCTGAGGCCCGGGGCCAGCGAGAGCCCCCAGATGGGCGACAGGTTGGCTCGGGTCGCCCGCATGAGGTTGAGGCGGTCGTCCTTGGGCTTGCCCATCGTCCGCTCGTGGGGGAGCACGCCCTGCGCCCCGGGGGGCGCCAGCTCCACGGCGCCGACGACGCCCGTGGTCTGGCCCGCCCGGCCCAGCTCGTCGCGCCACCCCATGCGGTAGACGTAGAAGCCGGGCTCGTCGTCGACGGCGAGGATCCCGTCCCGCAGCCACGCCGCGAACCGGGCGCCCGCCGCCGCGTACGGGTCGCCTCCCGCCTCGGCCCGGGGCAGGTCGACGTGGACGACGTTGTGGGGGCTGCGGGCTGCCAGCCGCTCGCGGTCCTCGGCGCCGATCACGTCGTAGGGCGGGGCGACCACCGCGTCGAGGGGCACCCGGCCGGTGTCGTAGCGGACGGCGGGAAAGGGCTCGAAGCGGGGCACGGCCCTTGCGTAGCAGATTCGCGCGCCCGCCCCGCGAACGGTCAGAACTGGGGCAGTGGCGCGTGCGGCGCCCGGGCCGGGCGCAGGCGGCCGCGGAGGAGGAACGCCACCGCCGCGCCGAACACGAAGCCTCCGACGTGGGCCACCCACGCCACGCCGTCGGCGGGGTTGGTGAAGAACTGGAACACGAACCAGAAGCCGAGGAGCCACTTGGCCGGGATGTCCCGGATGAGAACGATGACGAAGATCAGGAGCGAGCGGATCTGGACGTGGGGGAACAGCACCAGATAGGCACCCATCACCCCCGCCACCGCGCCCGACGCCCCGATGAGCGGCACGGTGCTCGCCGGCTGCACGGCCACGTGGGCCAGGGTGGCCACGACCCCCGCCAGCAGGTAGAAGAGCAGGTAGGGGAGCCACCCCATCCGGTCCTCGATGTTGTTGCCGAAGACCCACATGAACAGCATGTTGCCGCCGATGTGCAGCCAGCTGCCGTGGAGGAACATCGAGTAGATGACGGCCAGGTAGACCTGCTTCCCGGGGAAGACGGGCGGGCTGGCGTCGGCCTCCGCCCCTCGCTCGCACGCCTCGTCGTCGTTCAGGCGCAGCGTGCGGCGGGCCTCTTGCTGGCTGAGAGGGCGGCCCACGGTGAGCTCACAGGGGATGGCCGCGTAGTGGTAGGTGAACTCGGCCGAGTTGAGCCCCTGGTCGTAGGGCCGCTGGACGAGAAGGAAGATCACCACGTTGGCGGCGATCAGCACGATCGTCACCCAGGGAAGGTGCTCGGTGGGGTTGTGGTCCTTCAGCGGCAGCACGGGCGGCCGAGCCTAGGGGAGGGCCGGTGGCGATCCGTTGCCGCCCCGAGCCCACGGTCGGTACCCTCGACGGGCAGGCGACGGGACGTCCGGCCGCCGGGAGGACGGCACAGATGGCCAAGGGTGACCTGTTCAAGCGCTCCCTCGAGGCGGGAACCTCCTTTCTGGACATGACGCGGGAGCGGGCCGAGTCCATGGTCAAGGAGTGGGTCGACGCCGGGGACCTGGGCAAGGGGCGGGCCCAGAAGGCGGTCGAGCAGGTCCTCGACCGCCTTCTGG
>DASZOE010000043.1:0-2129 GCA_035550945.1 Acidimicrobiales bacterium | reverse complement strand
GTCCACGGCCTCGACGTCCTGGCCGCCCGGGCCTGGTCGGGCGAGGACGGCGTGGCCGTGGAGGATTTCCGGGTGGAGCCCGTGCTCGGCGGCGAGCCCAAGTGGGAGGCGGTCGAGGCCGACCTCCGCCGGGCCCTGTCCGGCCGGCTCTCCCTCGAGGCCCGGCTGGCCGACCGGGCCCGGGCGTACGCCGGGCGGGCCCGCCTGGCCGCGGCCGTGCCCACCTCCACCGAGGTCACCGTCACCAACGACGCCTCCGACACGTCGACGGTCGTCGAGGTCCGCGCTCCCGACCGGGTGGGGACGCTCTACCGGATCACCCGGGCCCTCGCCGACCTGGAGCTCGACATCCGCCACGCCAAGGTGTCCACCCTGGGCCCCGAGGTCGTCGACGTCTTCTACGTGGTTGGCGGGTCCGGCGCCCAGGTCACCGATCCCGACCACATCGCCGAGATCGAGCGGGCCGTCGCCTTCGAGCTCTCCCGCGCCTGACGCCCGCACCACTCTCCCCTCGGGTACGACGCAGTCCACTACGTTCTCTGGCCGTGCCGGCCCCTGCGCCCAGGTCACGCAGACCGGCGCGTGCGTTCGGGCCACGTAGGCCGGCCGCTGCGTTCGGGCCACGCAGGCCGGCGTCGGGGACGGCCCGCCTGGTCGTGGTCGCCGCCGCCGTCGTCGGCGTGGCCGTCGGCGCGGTCGCCCTGCTCGTGCCGTCGGCCCGCACCGCGGGCTCGGGGGGTGGCCGGGGCGCGGGCCCGGCCCTGCCCGTGGCCGACGACGGCCCGGGGCGGGCCGCGTGGGTCATCGAGGAGAACAGGAAGCCGGGGAGCGCCGACTGGCACCTCAGCGGTCCGCTGAGCCGGGGTGACATCGAGGGCTACGCCGACGCGACGAGTGTCAACCGGGGACAGAGAGTGCGGTTGTTCGTCTCGACCACGGCCGCGACCTACCGCGTCCACGCCTACCGGATCGGGTGGTACGGAGGCAGCCAGGGCCGGCTCGTCTGGACCTCGGAGGTGCTGCCCGGCGTCCGCCAGCCCTCCGCCACCGTCGATCCGACGACGAACATGGCCGAGGCCCGGTGGGCGGCGTCGCTCTCCGTCGACGTGGACCGGTCGTGGCCGCCGGGGAACTATCTGTTCAAGCTCGTCGGGGACAACGGCTACTCGCAGTACGTCCCGCTGACGGTCCGGGACGACTCCAGCCGGGCCGTCCTCCTCGTGGTGAACGCGGTGACCACCTGGCAGGCGTACAACCGGTGGGGGGGCCACAGCCTCTACGAGGGGATCGACCGGTTCGGGAACGCGACCGCCTCGGCGCGGGCCCAGGTCGTGTCCTTCGACCGCCCGTACGAGAACGACTCGGGGTCGGGGGACTACCTGGGCAACGAGCTCCCGATGGTCTCCCTGCTCGAGAAGGAGGGCTACGACGTCGCCTACTGGACCGACATCGACCTGCACAGCCGCGTCGACCAGCTCGCCAACCACAAGGCCCTCCTCACCCTGGGCCACGACGAGTACTGGACGAAGGAGATGCGCGACGGCGTCGAGGCGGCCCGGGACCGCGGCATGAACCTCGCCTTCTTCGGCGCCAACGCCGTCTTCCGGGCCATCCGGCTCGATCCCTCGGAGCTCGGCCCCCACCGCCGGCAGGTGAACTACCGGGTGGCGTCCGCCGACCCCCTGTACGGGGTCGACGACAGCCGGGTCACGGTGAGCTGGAGGGAGCCGCCGCTCGACCGTCCCGAGAGCACCCTGATCGGGGCCTTCTACCAGTGCAACCCGGTGAAGGCCGACTTCGTCGTCGCCGACGCCTCGGCGTGGGTGTTCGCCGGCAGCGGCCTGCGCACCGGCGACCGGATACCCGACCTGGTCGGCCCGGAGTACGACCGCTACGACGTCAACGCCCCCGCACCCCCGGGTCCCGTCCAGGTGCTGGCCCACTCGCCCGTGCGCTGCGGCGGCCGGGCCAGCTACTCGGACATGACGTATTACTCGACCCGCAGCGGGGCAGGGGTGCTGGCCACGGGCACGAACTGGTGGATCAGCCGCCTCGACCCCGCCTGCCCGCCGGCCGAGGGGTGCTTCGACGAGCGGGTGGCCCACGTCACCCGCAACATCCTCGACGTC
>DASZOE010000042.1:0-3208 GCA_035550945.1 Acidimicrobiales bacterium | reverse complement strand
GAGGTCCACTGACCCCTGCACCCTCTCGGTGGGTCCGCTGACGCTGGCCAGCGTTGCCGTGACAGGCACGTTCCGCTCGGCGGCGTTGCCCACGTTGGCCACCACCACGTCGACCTGGAAGGCCCTGACCAGAGGCAGCACCGGCGTCGGCCCCTCGGTCCCCACGGCCGGCGGCTTGATGGTGACCAACAGCAGCGTGAGGTCATGGACGGGTGTGGGGCTGGCGCTCGCTCGCAGGACGCCTACGAACACGGTGAGCTCTCCGCGTTCCCACAGCTTGGGGTCGACCACCCATCGGGACGGCGGCAGCACCGGCGACCGCGCCCCCTCGAAGGCCGGCAGGGACTCGAGGAAGATCGCATAGGTGCGGTCGGCTGCCACTGCGTCCTCGCCCGCTGCGGCCAGGATCTCGACCGGCGTGGCCAGCGGGACGGCGGCGTACGCCTGGGCGAAGCCGTCCTCGGCGGCCGCAGCCGCTCGAGCCCGCACGGCCATGGTGGTCAACAGCACGCTCCGGGCGACGGACAGGGACGGGGGCGGATCGGCCGCCGCCACCTCGGTGAGCACGGCTCGGGCATCCTGAGTGACTCTTTGCAGTTGGCGCAGCACCGCCTCCCGACCCAGGCGCAGGCCCTGTGAACGGACCCGGGCCAGGTCCGCACCCTGAGCCGAGGAGCGCTCGACGAGCGGGCGCATGCGGTCGAGGTACCCCTGCTCGGTGAAGCGGCGGGCCGGGCCGTCGCTTCCCGCCGAGGAGACGAGGCTCACCAGTAGGGTCACCAGGCTGAGCACGGCGCCGAGCAGCACCCAGCGGGCGGTCCGGCGTCGCCGTCGGCGCGAGGCGGTGACCATTGGGGAGGGACGCTACCCAGGCGGGGGGAGGAAGACGCCGGCGAACGGCGGTCGCCTGGTTGCTTCCTACTTGGACACAGGAGTCGACGGGGGCCGCCGGCGCTGACGAAGCTGTATGTCCGAGCACTCGGCGCAGACGCGTTCGGGGATGACGTTGAGTCTCATGAGAACAGCGAACACCTTGCACCCGAGGCAGAAGGCGAACACCGACTCGAGGGTCGCCGCCGAACCGAGGACGGCCAGCACGCCATAGGCCGCGGCCTTTGACCCGACCCAGAAGTAGAGGACCAACGCAGCCACGGACATGACCGCGCCCATTCCCTGGGCGAACCGCTTGGGCGGGCCGGACACCATCTTCGGGCCGACGGGCAGCCGGGGAACGACCACCCGCGTGACGAGCAGGCCCAGCGGGCTCAGCTTGGGCCCGGTCAGGACCCGGGCCACAAAACCGTAGGCGATCACCACCATCATCCACGGGACGTCGAACACCAGGGTGGCGGCCACCATGAGGGCCACGCCTCCGGCCACCAGCCGGGCCGACACGTCGTTGACGGGGTGCGGGAACGAGAAGAGACCGGCGCTCTCCATCCGTCGGCTCGGGCCCCCGAATCGGACCTTCATGGCCCCTTCATCATCTCATCGACCTGACCGCAGCGGCGCACAAGAGGCGCGGCCTGCATCACTCCCCGAGGCCCCGGCGGTCGCTACCGTCACCTTGATGGGGCATCGTGGGTCGGGTCACCAGGAGCGCCGTTGCCTTGGGGACGGTCCAAGGTGAGCGCCATCCCCGCGCCGCAGCGTGGGCGTGGCCGGGTCCGGCGTCCCACCTCGACGGCTCGCTTCGGGTCGTCACGCCGAGAGAGCCACGACGCGTCAGCGTTCTACGACCGCTTCGTCTCGCCCGATGTGTCCGCCGACACAATGGTCCAGCAGCCGTCCGGGGTCGACGCCATCCACGTCCACGACGCCCGGGACATGTCGATGGTGGAGACGTCGTCGGTCGCGCTGGTGGTCACCTCCCCGCCTTACTTCGCGGGCAAGGCCTACGAGGAGAGCCTGGGGGAGAACGGCGTGCCGAGGAGCTACTTCGGCTACCTCGAGCTGTTGGGCGACGTGTTCGCCGAATGCAGGCGGGTGCTCGAGCCGGGTGGTCGCATCGCGGTGAACGTGGCCAACCTGGGCCGGCGCCCCTACCGCTCGCTGGCGGGGGACGTCACCGCCATCCTCCAGGACCTGGGGCTGCTGCTCCGGGGTGAGGTCGTCTGGTGGAAGGGCCGGGCCGCCGGCAGCTCGTGCGCATGGGGCAGCTTCCAGCGACCCGCCAACCCCGTGCTGCGGGACGTCACCGAGCGAATCGTGGTCGCGGGCAAGGGCCGCTTCGACCGCGCTCTCACCCCCAGGCAGCGCCATGACATGGGCCTGCCGTCGACAGCCACCATCTCCCGTGAGGAGTTCCTCGAGGCCACCACCGACGTGTGGGAGATCCCCCCCGAGAGCGCCACTCGTGTCGGGCACCCGGCGCCGTTCCCGGTGGAACTGCCCAAACGGCTCATCGAGCTGTTCACCTACGAGGGTGACCTCGTCCTCGACCCCTTCATGGGCGTGGGGACCACCGCGGTGGCGGCGGTGCGCACGGCCCGTCACTTCGTCGGCTTCGACACCGAACCGGCCTACGTCGAGCGGGCCCTGAAGCGCGTCGAAGCCGAGCGGGCCCGGCCGCCGGCGAGGTTCCGGGTTCGGCTACCGGGCGTGCCTCCGGCCCGGGACCAGGACGACGACAAGGACGACGACAAGGAGGACGACAAGGACGACGACGACGGGGACTTCCGCTCGGTGGCGATGCGAGAGGGCCACAAGGCCAAGGAGATCGCCCGCAGGCTCCTGGAGGGGTGCGGGTTCGACGACGTGCGGGCCGACGTGAAGCTGGCGGTCGTCGGCATGGAGCTCCACCTGATGGCTACCGACAAGACCGGGGCCGAGTGGGCGTTCGACGTGGCCGGGGCCTTCACCGCGACCGGGGCCGGGCTCAAGCGCACCGACGCTGTCTGGAAGGTGCTGGGCAAGGCTGCTGTCCTGCACCAGTGCGCCACCAATGTGGCGCTGGTGCTTCTCGCCACCGAGCTACCGGCCAGGGGCAGCGCCGGGCGCCGGGCGCTCGACACCATGGTGGGCCCGGGACGACCCGTGTTCGACGTGATCGAGCTCCTCGATGACGTCGGCTACCAACGGCTCCGCTCCTACGCCAGCCGCGGCCGTCCTGTCGCCGCGCCGTAGCCAGACGGGGCAGTCGGCTCAGCGAGGCCGTTGCCGCCGGCGGGCCCCGGGCCCGGAGCCCCTTGCCGGAGCGCCGGAGCGC
>DASZOE010000041.1:0-2630 GCA_035550945.1 Acidimicrobiales bacterium | reverse complement strand
TGTACCAGTTCTTCGCTCTGTCGAGGCGGACCGCAGCGGCCCACACAGAGGTCGAGGGGGAGACGGGGGATCGCCGCTGGGGAGGTCCGTGCAGGGCGACCGCAGCGAGGCGGAGTCGGCCTGACCGAGGCAGGCATCTTCCCGCTGTCACTCACCGGTGGACGAGGGCCGCCAGCGCCCGACGGCGCTCGGCGACAGAGGGCAGGCGGATGTATCACGCCGCCCCAACAACCACTCGAATTCTGTAAGCCGCAGTGCTTGACTGAGCGCTGGGCACGCCAAGGGCCCGGGGAGACGATGGTACGGGGGTTGCAATGAGACGGATGAAGGTCTGGTGCGTAGCGTTCCTACTCGGCGGGTTCCTAATTGCTTCTTCTGGTGTGGCCCCGGCTGCACCCGCACAGTCCGAGTCCCGCCTCGAGGACGACGGCGCGATGAACTCCGGGAAGGAGACCCACTCGCACCACGCCCAGCACGGGGATGACCACGGGCATCTGCCGCCCGTGCAGCGAAATGTCGACCTTGTCGGCTTCACCGACCTGTTCGGCGACCAGGAGCAGCCGGGGCGGATCGGCGACGTGTCGGCGAAGGGGAACTACGCCTACCTCACGCTCTACTACGAGCCGCAGTGCGACCGGGGCGGCATTCAGATCGTGGACATCTCCGACCCGGCCAACCCCAGGCCGGCCGGGTACATCCCGAGCCACATCGGCACCTTCGCCGGCGAGGGCTCGCAGGTGATCTCCCTGAACACCAAGTCGTTCAAGGGTGACGTCCTCATCTATCAGAACGAGAGCTGCCCCGACTCGGAGAAGGTGAGCGTGGGCGGGGTCACCCTGGTCGACGTGACCAACCCCCTCGCTCCCAAGAAGCTCGTCGAGGGCTTCGGCGACTTCACTGTCCGCGGGAAGAGCCAGACCCACTCCAACCAGGTTCACTCGGCCTTTGGCTGGGTCAACGACCAGACCGGGCGGGCGTACGTCGTGATGACCGACGACGAGGAAGCCACGGACACCGACATCATCGAGATCACCAACCCGAGCCGGCCCACCTTCGTGGCCGAGTACGACTTCGCCCCCCAGTCCCGCCAGCCGCTCGGGGCGGTGCACGGCGACGCCGTCTTCATCCACGATGAGATCGTCAAGAAGATCGGGAACAAGTACATCGGGCTGCTCTCGTACTGGGACGGCGGCTACATCCAGGTCGATCTCACCGACCCGGCCAAGGCCGGCTACATCGGCGACACCGACTACCCGGCGGTCGACCCGGTCCTGCTCGAGCGGACGGGCACCTCCCTCTCGCCCGAGGGCAACGCCCACGAGGCCGAGTTCACCCGGGATAACCGCTTCTTCGTCGCCACCGACGAGGACTTCGACCCGTACCGCATGACAGCCGACGTCGTCGACGGTCCCTACGCCGGGACCAGCTTCACCGGCATCCAGGGAGACAACGTCCCCCAGATCGACAGCGACACCTCCCTCCAGGGTGGGACGCGAGCCGTGGGCCTGGCCTGCGACCCGGCCACCATCCCCGCGCCCGACGGGAGGCCGATCGCCGTGATCGAACGGGGCGTCTGCAACTTCACCCCGAAGGTGCAGAACGTGCAGGCCGCCGGCTACACGGGGGCGATCGTCTTCAACCGCACCGGCGTGGACGGGTGCGAGACGCTCATCAGCATGCTCGTGGAGGCCGGGATCCCGGCCATCTTCGTCTCACGCACCGACGGCTTCCGCATTCTGGGCGCGTCCCTCGACGGCTACACCTGCTCCGAGGACGGTTCGGGCACATTGGCTCCGGCTGCGGGGACGATCGGCTCGACGGTCGACGTGAAGGCGACGTTCGACGGCTGGGGCTACATCCACCTCTTCGACACGAAGACGTTCGAGGACCTCGACCAGTTCGCCATCCCCGAGGCCCACGACCCCGCCTACGCCGAGGGCTTCGGGGACCTGTCCGTGCACGAAGTGGCGACCGACCCCGACGTCGATCGGGTCTACGTCTCCTACTACTCGGGGGGCTTCCGGGTGCTCGGCTACAACAAGCAGGGCCGCCTCAGCGAGCTCGGGGCGTTCATCGCCGGTCCGGGGATGACCACCACGAGCGGGACCGAGGTCCCCCAGACGGGCAACAACTTCTGGGGCGTCGAGGTCCACAAGCACCCGAACGGCCAGAAGTACGTCCTGGCGTCGGACCGCGACTCCGGCCTGTGGATCTTCCAGCCCCGCGGGTGACGCGGAACCGACAGTCCTAACTGAGCGCAGCCGTTGGACCGGCGTCCGGCGGCTCGCTCGCGCCTTCTAGGGGTACCGAAGCAGCTTGATCCCGAGGCGGAACCCCTCCTCCAGGGCAAAACGGGTGACAGCACGGATCGCAGCTGGGCGTAAGCCGTAGCGCGCATACGGGGGAGCCCGGCGCCGGCCTCCCCGTGTCAAGTCAATGTCCCCCCTCGACGTACCGTCGCCTCGGTCGACGCGGGCGCCCCTGGCCCCTAGGGCGGCTTTCCCCGAGCGGACCCGTTGTCGTCGTCCGCAAACGGCACGGGCGACCCGAGAGCCGCTGCCACCTCAGGGACGCGGCGGCCCGAGCGCACCTGGTCGACGACCATTGCTCGGAACTGCGGGGCGTAGGAA
>DASZOE010000040.1:0-4305 GCA_035550945.1 Acidimicrobiales bacterium | reverse complement strand
GCTCAGACGAGCCGGTCGAGCGCGGGGGGCAGCAGGTCGATCAGGTCACCGGCCACCAGGCCCCGCCGCCACCCCATGGCGGCTGCGAACCCGTGCACGAAGGCACCCGCGGCGGCCGCCCGAGGCCCCTCGAGGCCCTGGGCCAGGAGGGCGCCGACGACCCCGGAGAGCACGTCGCCGGTCCCGGCCGTGGCCAGGCGCGAGCCGCCGGTGGTCGAGAAGAGGACGAAGCCGTCGGGCCCGGCCACGACGGTGGTGGTCCCCTTCAGGAGGACGGTGGCCCCCAGGGCGGCGGCCAGGTCGCGCACCGCTCCCACCCGGTCGCCGCCGGCGGGGGCGTCGTTGAGACGGGCGAACTCTCCGGTGTGGGGCGTGAGCACGGTGGGCGCGCCGCGGTCCCGCAGCACGGCGGCCGCCTCCTCCCGCCCGCCCAGGGCGTGCAGGCCGTCGGCGTCGACGACGGCAGGGAGGGGCGACGCCGCCAGCAGGCGGCGGACGGCGTCACGGGTGGCGTCGGTGCGGGCCAGCCCCGGGCCCACCACCAGGGCCCGGGCCCGTTCCGAGTCCTCGAGCACGGCGGCGTCCCAGCCCTCGGCGGGTACGACCTGGCCCACGACCTCGGGCGCCCCGGGGTCGAGCTCGGCGCCGGGGATCCCCAACCGCACGGTGCCCGCTCCTGCCCGCATGGCGGCCCGGGCGCAGAGGTGGGCGGCCCCGGTCATTCCCGGTGAGCCGGCCGCGACCCACACCGCCGTCTTCCACTTGTGGGTGTCGGGCGGCCGCTCGGGAAGCCAGGCGGCGACGTCGGCGGCCTCGACCACGCCGGCCCGGGCCGACGAGACGTCGAGAGCGATGTCGGCGACGTCGACCTCGCCCGCCCGCTCGGCGCCGGGATAGAGGAGGAGGCCGGGCTTGAGGGCGGCGAAGGTGACGGTGCGGGCCGCCCGCACCGCGCCCTCCTCGGCCTCGCCCGTCAGGCCGTTGACCCCCGACGGGATGTCGACGGCGAGGACGGGCGCGCCGACCGGATCGGGCGCCGCGTAGTCGCCCCGGAAGCCGGTGCCGTAGGCGGCGTCGATCACCAGGTCGCACGGCGGCAGACGGTCGGGGGCGTCGGCGGCCTCGAGCAGCTCGACCCGCACGCCCCGCCGCCGCAGGCGCCCGGCCGCGGCCCGCCCGTCGGCCCCGTTGTTGCCCTTCCCGGCCACCACGACCACCCGCCGGCCGTAGGTGCCTCCCAGCATGCGGGCCGCGGCCCGGGCGGTGGCCGCCCCGGCCCGGGCGACGAGCACGTCGGTCGGCTCCGGTGCCGAGGCGTCGATCTCGCCCATCTCCTCGGGCGTGACGACCGGGATCACGCCAACCCTCCTCCGTAGAGCGGGAGAAGGGGGATCACAAGGCCACCGCCACGGCTTCGGCGACGGAGGCGGTGTGGGTCAGGGACAGCCGCCAGGCGGCCACGCCCTGGCCCCGGGCCAGGTCGGCGGCCGCGCCGGTGAGCACGAGCCGGGGTGCGCCCGACGGGGCGGAGACGACCTCGATGTCGTGGAACGGGCACGCGCCCAACCCCACGCCCAGCGCCTTCAGGACCGCCTCCTTGGCCGCGAAGCGGGCGGCCAGCCGAGGGGCGGGATCCGAGTAGCGGGCCCCGTAGGCCCGTTCGCCGTCGGTGAACAGGCGCCGGGCCAGCCGGGGGCGCCGGGCCAGAACGGTCCGGAAGCGGTCGATCTCGACGGCGTCGATCCCGATGCCGACCATGGCTCCTCCGCGCGCCGGGGCCCTACTCGACCGTGACCGTCTTGGCCAGGTTGCGGGGCTTGTCGACGTCGCGGGCCCGGGCCTTGGCCAGGGCGTAGGCGAACAGCTGGAGGGCGACGACGTCGACGGCGGGGGCGAGGAGCTCGGCCCCCGGCGGCGTCGGGGGCACCCACAGGACGTCGTCGGCCCGTGCCGAGGTGGCGGTGTCGCCCTCGGTGGCCACGGCCACGACGGTCGCGCCCCGCGCCCGCATCTCCTCGATGTTGGCCATCACCTTGCCGTGCAGGTGCCCCCGGGTCGCCACCGCCACCACCACCGTGCCCGGCTCGATGAGGGCGATGGGACCATGCTTCATCTCCCCGGCGGGGTAGCCCTCGGCCCGGGCGTAGGAGATCTCCTTCAGCTTGAGAGCCCCCTCGAGGGCGACCGGGTAACCGATCCCCCGGCCCAGGAAGAAGAAGTCGCGCGTGTCGGCGTAGCGGCGGCCGACTGCGCAGATGTCGTCGGAGTTGCGCAACAGCGCGGAGATGCGGTCGGGGATCTCGCCCAGGGCGCCGACCAGCCGGGACATCTCGTCGGGGTACAAGGTGTTTCGCAGCACACCGAGGTGGAGGGCCAGCAGCTCGAGGGCGACGATCTGGGACACGTGGGTCTTGGTGGCGGCCACCCCGACTTCGGGGCCGGCGCGGGTGTACAGGACGGCGTGCGACTCGCGGGCCATCGAGGAGTCGACCACGTTGCACACGGTGAGGACCTTGGCCTTGTTCGGCGGCTGGCGCGCGAAGCGGCAGGCCTCCATGGTGTCGAGGGTCTCGCCCGACTGGCTCACGCCGATCACGAGCGTGTTGGCGTCGAGGACGGGGTCGCGGTAGCGGAACTCGCTGGCCACGTCGATCTCGACCGGCAGGCGGGCCCAGTGCTCGATGGCGTACTTGCCCACCAGACCGGAGTAGTAGCTCGTGCCGCACCCGACGATGAAGACCTTGTCGACGGTCCGGAGCTCGTCGTCGGTGAGGTGGACCTCGTCGAGGAGCAGGCGCCCGCCGCGGGCCCGCCCGCGGAGCGTCTCCCGGACGGCCTGGGGCTGCTCGTGGATCTCCTTGAGCATGAAGTCGGGGTAGCCGCCCTTCTCGGCAAGCTCGAGGTCCCAGGGGACCTCCCGGCGGACGGGCGTCACCTCCTCGCCCTCGAGGGTGGTGACCCGCAGGGTCCCGGGGCGGGCCTCGACGAGGTGGTCGTCGTCGAGGACGTAGATCTCCCGGGTGAGGGGCAGCAGGGCGGGGATGTCCGACGCCACCAGGGCGGAGTCGTGGGTGCGCCCGGCCACGAGGGGCGACGCCCGGCGGGCGGCGACGACCAGGCCGGGCTCGTCGGCGTGTACCGCGGCCAGGGCGAAGGAGCCCTGGACCCGGCCCAGCGCGGCGCGCACGGCCTCGACCAGGGGGAGCCCGGTGGCCATGCCCTCCTCGACGAGGTGGACGAGCACCTCGGTATCGGTGTCCGAACGCATCTCGTGGCCGCGGCCCACCAGCTCGTCGGAGAGGTCGAGGTAGTTCTCGATGATGCCGTTGTGGGCCATGGCCAGCCGGTCGCCGCAGTCGGTGTGGGGATGGGCGTTGCGCTCGACCGGCGGCCCGTGGGTGGCCCAGCGGGTGTGCCCGATGCCGACGTTGGCCCCCGGGGGGGCGTCGCCCACCGCGGCAGCCAGCTCGGCCAGCTTGCCCGGCCGCCGCCGCCGCCAGACGGCGCCGTCGGCCTGCAGGGCGACCCCGGCGGAGTCGTAGCCCCGGTACTCGAGGCGCGAGAGGGCCTCGATCAGGAGCGGCAGCGCGGCGCTGCTTCCGGTGACGCCGACGATGCCGCACATCCCCCCTAAGGTACTCCCGACCGCCCCGGCGCCCGGATGCGGCAGAGGAACAGCTACGGCGCGACCGGTGCCCCCAGGCAGCGGGTGACGGCCGCGCACAGCTCCTCGCAGCTGGCCTCCGCCTCCTCCAGGGTGGGCGCCTCGACCATCACCCGGACGACCGGCTCGGTGCCGCTCGGGCGCACCAGCACCCTGCCGTGGCCGCCCAGCCGGCGACGGACGTCCTCGACCTCGTCCCAGAACTCGGCCGCCTCGGCGAGGCCCAGGCGGTCGAGCACCGCCACGTTGCGCAGCACCTGGGGCAGTCGGGTCATCACCGCGGCCAGCTCGGACAGGGGCCGGCCCGAGCGCTGGAGCACGTCGAGGACCTGCAGACCGGTGAGGATCCCGTCGCCCGTGGTCGCCAGGTCGCGGAAGATCACGTGACCGGACTGCTCACCGCCCAGGGACCACCCCCCCTCCTCCAGCGCCTCCAGCACGTAGCGGTCGCCCACCTTGGTCTCGACGACGGCGATGCCGTGGTCGCGCATGGCGTGGCGGAAGCCGAGATTGGCCATGACGGTGACGACCACGGTGTCACCGGTCAGCAGCTGCCGGGCCTTGCGGTCGAGGGCGCAGATGGCGATGAGCTGGTCGCCGTCGACGAGCCGCCCTGCGTGGTCGACGGCCAGGACGCGATC
>DASZOE010000039.1:0-2070 GCA_035550945.1 Acidimicrobiales bacterium | reverse complement strand
GGCGACGACCCGGTGGCAGGGAACCACGATCGCCACCGGGTTGCGGCCGACGGCGTGGCCCACGGCCCGGGCCGATCCCGGCCGACCGGCGCGCCGGGCCACCTCGCCGTAGGTGACCGTCGCCCCGAACGGGATCTCGAGGAGGACGTCCCACACCCGTCGCTGCCAGGGGGTGCCGTGCAGCTCGAGGGGGAGGTCGAAGGTCCGGCGCCGGCCCCCGAACCACTCGCCCAGCTGGCGGACGGCCTCGGCGAACGCCCGGTCGTCGGCCCGCGCTCGGGGAGGTACCGAGGCGGGGTGGGGCTGGGTCAGGTGGAGGGCCCGCAGGCCCTCGCCGTCGCCGACGAGGAGGAGCTCACCGATCGGGCTCGGGACGGAGCGGGTCACGAGAGTCACGAGGGAACCTTTCTGTTTGCGCCGGGTTCGAGGGACGCCCACAGGTGGTGCAGGGCGTAGGACCGCCACGGACGCCAGCCCTCGGCCCGCTCCCGGACGGCACGGACGTCGTCGGGGTGGCCCCACCGGCGGAGGGCCCGGCGCACGCCCAGGTCCGTCGGGAGGAAGGCGTCGGGGTCGCCCAGGGCCCGGGCCCGGACGTAGGCCACCGTCCACGGCCCGATGCCCCGCACCCCGAGCAGGCGGGCGCCGATCTCGTCGCGGTCGGCCTCTGGTCCGAGGACGACCTCGCCCGAGGCGAGGAGGCGGGCAAGGCGGACGAGGGTCTGGGCCCGGGCGCGGGGCAGGGGCAGGGTGGCGGGGTCGACCTCGGACAGGACCTGCGGTGGCGGGAAGCGCAGGGAGAGGCCCTCGACCGCGGCCCCGACCGGCTCCCCGTGGCGCCGGGCGATGGCCCCGGCGAGCGTGCGGGCGCTGGCCACGCTTACCTGCTGACCAAGGACGGCGCGCAGCACGGTCTCGGCACCGTCCACCGCTCCGGGCATCCGCAGACCGGGGCGGGCGGCGACGAGGGCCCCGAGGTGCGGGTCGGCGCCGAGCTGACCGTCGACGGCGGCGGGGTCGGCGTCGAGATCGAGGAGGCGACGGCTGCGGGCGACGGCGGCCCCCAGGTCGCGGAGGTCGTCGAGGCGCAGGTGGCAGCGCACGTGGCCCTCGTCCGCCTCCAGCACGACCGCGCCGCCGCCGCGGGGAAGGGTCAGCGTCCGCCTGAAGGACGTGGTGCCGCCGGCCTCGACGCCGGGCACGGCCCGGGCCGCGAGGAACCCGAACAGCGGCGCCGCCGCCAGCGGGGGGCGGTATGCCAGGCGGACGGTGAGCGTGCCCGGCGCCGGGTGGCGTCCCTGCTGGGGGCGACCGGCTCGCAGGCCGGTCGGCGTGCGGGCGAAGACCTGCCGGATGGTGTCGTTGAACTGGCGCACGCTGGCGAAGCCGGCGGCGAACGCGGTGTCGGCGACGGGCAGGGCGGTCGTCTCCAGGAGGACACGAGCGGTCTGGGCCCGCTGGGCCCGGGCCAGGGCGAGGGGACCGGCGCCGACCTCGGCCACCAGGAGGCGGTCGAGGTGGCGCTCGCTGTACCCGAGGCGACCGGCCAGCCCCTTCACTCCCTCCCGGTCGACGGTGCCGTCGGCGATCAACCGCATGGCCCGCCCGACGACGTCCGCCCGCACGTTCCACTCCGGCGACCCGGGGGCGGCGTCCGGCCGGCAGCGCTTGCACGCCCGGAAGCCGGCCCCGTGGGCGGCGGCGGCCGTCGGGAAGAACCGGACGTTGGCCCGCCTCGGCGTCGTGGCCGGACAGCTGGGACGGCAGTAGATCCCCGTCGTCACGACCGCGGTGTAGAACCACCCGTCGAATCGGGGATCCCTACTGTGCACGGCCCGGTAGCACCGTTCCTCGTCGAGCACCCGGCCAGCATCACACGGCCGGAGGAGCCCGTCTGGCGGAAATCGGACACGGCGATCGGCGACCGTCGTTCCTCAGCCCGGGACCCAGCGGGGCAGGCCGCCGCCCGGGGAGCCGCAGACGGCGGGCGTGCCGTCGCCGAAGTAGCCCGGCGCGCCGGGCAGGAGGCACAGGCCGCCCAGCTCCACGGCGCCCGGCATGGGGCCGGCA
>DASZOE010000038.1:0-2664 GCA_035550945.1 Acidimicrobiales bacterium | reverse complement strand
GTTCCTTGGGCGCTTCTCAACCGCAGCGGTGGAAGTGCGCGCAAGGGACGGAGAGGAGGAGGCGGAGGCGGAGGCCGAGCCGCTCTCCGCCGGCCGGCGGGCCCGGTGGGTCGCCCTGGCCTTCGTGCCGTCGAGCTTCATGCTCGCGGTGACGACCTACATCACGACGGAGATCGCCGCCGTCCCCCTCCTCTGGATCATCCCGCTGACGATCTACCTGCTGAGCTTCATCGTCGTCTTCGCCCGCAAGCCGTTCCTCCTGACCGGATTGGCCGGGCATCTCCAGGTGGTCGTGGTGCTCGAGCTCGTCTTCCTCGTGCTGCTGAAGGCGACGGAGCCCGTCCTGCTGGTGGTCGCCACCATCCTGGTCGCCCTCTTCCTGTCGGCGCTGGTGTGCCACGCCCGCCTCGCCGACGACCGGCCCCCCAGCAGCCAGCTCACCGAGTTCTACCTGTGGGTCGCGCTGGGCGGTGCCCTCGGCGGGGTGTTCAACGCCGTCATCGCCCCCTTCGTCTTCGACAGCGTCGTCGAGTACCCGCTCGCCATCGTCCTCGCCTGCCTCCTCCGTCCCCCCCGGCCGTCAGCGCCGGCCGGTGGCCCGCCTGCGTGGCGTGAACGCAGTGGCCCGCCTGCGTGGCGTGAACGCAGTGGCCCGCTCGACGTGCTCGTGCCCGCGGGGATCGGCGTCGCCACCCTGGTCCTGATCGGGCTGGGGCGGGCCCTGGGCCTGAGCCCGGTCACGGCGCGCGGCGTGGCGTTCGCCATCGCCCTTCTGGCCTGCGCCGCCGTGTACAGCCGCCCCGTCCGCTTCGGCCTGGGCCTGGGGGCCGTGCTGCTGGCCGGGGCCCTCGCCTCGGGCACCGACCGCCAGACGCTCTACGCCGACCGCACCTTCTTCGGGGTGCTGCGGGTCGACCGGGACGACGATCGCCGCCTGCACCGGCTGGTGCACGGCAACACCACCCACGGGGCCCAGAGCCTGGAGCCGGCCCGCCGCCTCGAACCCCTCACCTACTACGACCGGTCCGGCCCGGTGGGTGACCTGTTCCGTACGCTTCCCGTCGCGTCTTCGGCAAGAGAGGTCGCGGTCATCGGGCTGGGGACCGGCACCCTGGCCTGCTACGGACGGCCGGGCCAGCACTGGACGTTCTACGAGATCGACCCGGCGGTGGAGGACATCGCCCGAGACCCCGGGCTCTTCACCTACCTGCGGGACTGCCCGCCCGTGAGCGACGTCCGCCTGGGTGACGCCCGCCTGAAGATCGCCGACGAGCCGCGGGGACGCTTCGGCATGATCTTCGTGGACGCCTTCAACTCCGACTCCTTGCCCGTCCACCTGATCACGCGCCAGGCCCTCGCCCTCTACCTCGACCGCCTGACCGACGACGGGGTCGTCGTCGTCAACGTCACCAACCGCTACCTGGACCTCCGCCCCGTCATCGGCGCTCTGGCCAGGGACGCCGGGCTCGCCGGGCTGGTGCGCGACGACCTGCACACGACCGAGGACGACAGGGCCAACGCCAAGACGGGCTCGATGTGGGTCGCGCTGGCCCGGCGGCCCGCCGACCTGGGGTCGCTCGCCGGCGACGCCCGGTGGAAGGGGTTGCCCGTACGCAAGGGGGCCCGGCCCTGGACCGACGACTTCTCCAACCTGGTCGACGCCATCAAGCGCGGCTGACCGCTCGCTCGGTCAGGCGGAGGGGACCAGGAGGTGGGCGTGGCCGCCGTCGACGTCGATCCGGCGCTCGACCCGCCACCCCCGTTCCACGAGCAGGCGCTCGGCGTCGCCCTCCCGCACCTGGGCCTCGGGCGGGGTGTCGCTCGGCGGCGAGTCCGTCGCCACGTACCAGATACGGCGGTGGCGCTCGGCGAACGGGACCACCACCCCGGGGTCGTAGCCCTCCTCGACGTACTCCGCCTCGAGGACGAGCGTGTCGGGATTCCGGTCGCGGACCGTGAAGCCGGTCGTGTAGCGGGAGCTGAGGTCCAGGATGGGCCGGCGCTCCCCGTAGAGGGCCCACGGGTAGCGGCTGTAGGGCGTGACCACGACGCCGTCGCCCGGCTCCTGCTCGCGCGCCACGGCGGCCTGGAGGCCGGCCATGTCCACGCCCGGGTAGGGGTTGTGGCGGACGTGGGTCCAGCCTGCGGTGAGTGCGTAGACGACGACGCCCACGGCCACCGCGACGTGGGCGAGCCGGCCGGCGTGACCCGAACGCAGTAGGCGCCCGATCCGGTCGAGCAGCCCGGCGTCGATCGCCTTCTGCAGGGCCATGGCCAGGCCCAGGGCGACCCCCGGATAGAGGTAGGCGTCCGTGCGCCCGCCCCCGAACGGGGCCCGGCGGGCGACGGCCAGGGCGAAGGCCACCGCCAGTGGCCCCACGGCCAGGACGGCCAGGTCACGCCGGTAGGCGACCGCCCCGACGATGGCGACGACCAGCAGCAGCGGCCCCAGCGGACCGCGGCGGTAGAACAGACCGGCGGCGAACGAGCTGACCACGTCCCAGGTCGTCGAGAGGAGGCGCCGGGGGCTGGAGGCGTCGACGAACCCCGGCTCCCAGAGGGCCTGGAGCTGGGGCGGCACCGACCCCAGGACGGCGGTCGCGTACACGGCCATGGCCAGGCCGTAGGCGGCGGACGCGACGACCGCCAGCCGGCGGGCCGGCC
>DASZOE010000037.1:0-5901 GCA_035550945.1 Acidimicrobiales bacterium | reverse complement strand
AACCTGATCTTCCACGCCGCCTACCACGGCGTCACCGCCGCCGAGCGGGCCAGCCGGGCCGACACTCTCCTCGAGCAGTTCGGGCTGCTGGAGCGGGCCAAGAGCAAGCCCGACTTCTTCTCGGGCGGCCAGGCCCAGCGGGTGATGATCGCCCGGGCCCTCATGCACGCCCCCAAGGTGCTGTTCCTGGACGAGCCGACGACCGGGCTGGACCCCGCGGCCCGGCTGTTCGTCTGGGACCGCCTGCGCGAGCTCGAGCGCCTGGGCGTCACCCTCGTGCTCACCACCCACGACATGGACGAGGCCGCGGCGCTGGCCCACCGGGTCGGGATCATGGACCGGGGCCGGCTCCTCGCCCTCGACACCCCGACCGCCCTCATGCGGTCGCTGCCGGGCCGGACCACCCTGGAGCTGGCCGCCTCGACCGAGGACGGCCGCGTCGACGGGACCATCGACGCCGTCCTGGCCGAGCTGGGCGACCTGCCCGCGGTCGAGCGCGTCGAGCAGCTGCCCTCGGAGACCGCGGGTCCCGACGGCCCGCCCGCCGACCTCCGGGTGCGCCTCTACGTCTCCGGCGAAGCGCCGCTCCTGGTGGCGCCGGCCGCGTCGCTGCTCGCCCGCCACGGGCGCACCCTCGCCGACGTGAAGCTGGGAACGCCGACCCTCGAGGACGTGTTCATCGAGCTCACGGGCCGGACGCTGCGGTGACGCGCCGGTGACCACCACGCCTCCCACGTCCGAGACCCCGGAGTTCACCAGCCTGTCGAGCCCGGGCCGGGCCTTCCTCGCCGTGCTGCACCGGGACGTGTACGTGACCTGGGGAGAGCTGCCCGTCTTCCTGGCCCAGGTGATCCTCCAGCCCCTCTTCCTCCTCTTCGTGTTCGGGAAGGTCCTGGGCACGCTCGGCTACATCACGGGCGACTACGCCGACCTCCTGTTCCCGGGCCTGCTCGCCCTCACCGCGGTCATCACCGGGATGCAGACCCTGGCCTTCCCGCTCGTGGCCGAGTTCGGGTGGACCAAGGAGATCGAGGACCGGCTGCTGGCGCCCATGCCCACCGCGCTGGTGGCGGCCGAGAAGGTGGTCTTCGCCGCCGGCCGGGCCCTGGTCGCAACTCTGGTGATGGTGCCCATCGGTGTTCTCGTCCTGGGCTCGATCCCGTGGGAGTGGGGGAACATGCCGCTGTTCGCCGGCGTGGTCGTCCTCGGTGCCCTCCTCGGCGCCAGCCTTGGGTTGGTGCTCGGCACCCTGGTGCCGCCCAATCGCATCAACATCCTCTTCGCCCTGGTCTTCACCCCCCTGCTCTTCACCGGGGCCAGCCAGTACCCCTGGCCGTCGCTGTCCCGGCTGCGCTGGTTCCAGGTCCTCACCGCCCTGAACCCCATGACCTACGTGAGCGAGGGGCTGCGAGCTGCGCTCGTGCCCACGGTGCCCCACATCCGCCCCCTGATCTGCGTCCTCCTCCTGGTGGCGTCGATCGGCCTCCTCCTGGCCATCGGCGTCCGAGGCTTCTACCGCCGAGCTCTCGACTGACGGGGAGCGGCACGGACCGGAGGCGCGCCGCCCGTCGGGGAGACTCGGGCATGGCAAGCGCGATCTCGGTGTCCGGCCTGCACAAGTCGTTCGGCCGGACGCACGCCCTTGACGGGCTCGACCTGGAGGTCTCCCCCGGAGAGGTGCACGGGTTCCTCGGGCCCAACGGCTCCGGCAAGTCGACGACGATCAGGGTGCTGCTCGGACTGCTGCGGGCCGATGCCGGCGGGGTGCGGCTCCTCGGGGGTGACCCCTGGCGGGACGCGGTCGGGCTGCACCGCCGGCTCTCGTACGTCCCCGGCGACGTCAGCCTGTGGCCCAACCTGACCGGCGGCGAGACCATCGACCTGCTGGCCCGGCTCCGGGGCCGTGTCGACCGCGGCCGCCGCGACGAGCTGGTCGAGCGTTTCCGTCTCGACCCCACCAAGAAGGCCAGGACCTACTCCAAGGGGAACCGCCAGAAGGTCATCCTCGTCGCCGGGCTCGCCTCCGACGTCGAGCTCCTCGTGCTGGACGAGCCCACCGCGGGACTCGACCCCCTGATGGAGGCCGTCTTCCAGCAGTGCATCAGGGAGCTCCGGGCCGAGGGCCGCACCGTCCTCCTGTCGAGCCACATCCTCGCCGAGGTGGAGGCGCTCTGCGACCGGGTCACGATCATCCGACTCGGGCGCACGGTGGAGACGGGCACGTTGGCCGGCCTGCGCCACCTCACCCGGACCTCGGTTGCGGCGGAGACGTCGGCGGCGCCCACCGGGATGCGGGAGCTGCCGGGGGTCCACAAGGTCCGGGTCGACGACCGGCGGGTGGAGTTCGACGTCGACACCGAGCACCTCGACGCCGCCCTCCGTCGCCTCGCCGAGCTCGGCGTCCGCAGCCTGCGCAGCCGCCCGCCGACCCTGGAGGAGCTGTTCCTGCGCCATTACGGCGACGAGCTGGCGGGCGACCAGGGCGAGCCGGGCCCCCTGTGACCACCCTGGCGGGCACGGGCGGACTCGTCCGCTTCATCCTGCGGCGCGATCGAGTCCGCCTTCCGGTCTGGGTGCTGTCCATCAGCGTCTCCGTGCTGGGCTCGGTGGCCTCGTTCGCGAGCACCTATCCCACCGCCGCCGACCGCCAGGCCCGCGCCCGGGTGCTCGACAGCCCGGTGGCCTCACTCTTCGTGGGGCCGGGCTACGGGCTCGACGACTACACCTACGGCGCCATGACGGCCCAGGAGATGCTGCCGATCACGGCGCTGGCGGTCGCCCTCATGAGCATCTTCCTCGTCGTGCGCCACACCCGCGCCGAGGAGGAGAGTGGCCGCGCCGACGTCGTCCGGGCCACCGCGGTCGGACGCCACGCGGCCGCGGTGGCGACGCTGGCGGTGGTGGGCGGCGCCAACCTGCTCCTCGGCGTCCTCCTGGCCGTCGCCCTGCCCCTCAGCCTGGAGGGGCTCTCCCCGGGCGGGTCGGTGGCGTTCGCGGCCGCCCTCACCGGGGTGGGCCTGGTGTTCACCGGCGTCGCGCTGGTAGTGGCCCAGCTGAGCCGCGCCGCCCGCGCCGCCCTCGGTGCCGCCTCGATCCTGATGGCGGCCGCCTACCTGCTGCGCGCCGTCGGCGACATGGGGGGCGGGGCCCTCTCCTGGCTGTCGCCGTTCGGTTGGGCGACCGAGACCAGGGCGTACGTCCACGAGCGCTGGTGCGCCCTGGCCCTGCCCGGGTTGGCGGCCGCCATGCTGAGCGTCGCCGCCGTGGCCATCGGCGGGCGCCGGGACGTCGGTGCCGGCGTGCTCGCCGACCGCCCGGGGCCGGCGACCGGGCCACCGCTCCTCGGCAGCCCGTGGGGCCTGGCGCTCCGGCTCCAGCGCGCCGCCCTCGCCTGGTGGACGGTGTCGCTCCTCGGGCTCGGCCTCGTGTACGGCGGGATCGCCGAGGAGGCCGGAGAGCTGTACGAGGACGTGAGCGCCATCGCCGAGTACCTGGAGCGCATCGGCGCCGCCGACGCCGCCGACCAGTACCTGGCCCTGACCTTCTTCGTCTCCGCCCTGATCGGCGCGGGCTACTCGGTCCAGTCCGCCCTGCGCCTGCGGGGAGAGGAGTCGGCGGGCCGAGCCGAGCCCCTTCTCGCCGCTCCGGTCAGCCGTTGGCGCCTGGCCGGCAGCCACCTGGCCATGTCGCTGGGCGGCGGGGTGGTCCTCCTCCTCGCCTTCGGCCTCGGCGCCGGCACCACGCGGGCGCTGAGCGCCGGCCAGGTCTCGGAGCTGCCCCGGCTGCTCGGCGCGGCGCTCGCCTATGCCCCCGCCCTGTGGGTCTTCACCGCGCTGGCCACCGCCCTGTTCGGGCTCCTGCCCCGTGCGAGCGGCGCCGCCTGGGCCGCCCTCGCCGCGCTCGCCTTCGTCGGCTTCCTGGGCCCGTTGCTGCGGCTTCCCGACTGGGCCTACGACCTGTCGCCCGTGGAGCACATCCCCCGCCTGCCGGTCGCCGAGTTCACGCCCGTGCCCCTCGTGCTGCTGACGCTGGTCGCCGCCGGCCTCCTGGCCGTCGGCCTGGCCGGCTTCCGACGGCGGGAGGTCGGGGCGACGTGAGGGGATCCTCGCCGTAAGAATTGGTCGTGTGAGCGAGATCTCCGAGCGCTACCACCGGTTGGCCGACGAGCTCGCGGCCACCGCGAGCTACGAGGGTGCCTTCGGGCCGTCCACCTTCGAGAACGCCGTCGACGGCTTCGGCAACCTCGACCAGACCGGGCTCCTGAACCTCCTCGGCCGCGGCGCGGACGCCTGACCCGGTCCCGTGCCCCAGCCCGGCCTTCAGCAGCTGCGTCACGTGATCGTGCTCATGCTCGAGAACCGGTCCTTCGACCACCTCTTGGGCTACCTCGATCACGCCAGCCCCGACTTCGACGGCATACCGCCGCCGGCCGGGTTCGGGATCCCCCGTGATCCCGACGACCCGTCCAAGGGTGAGGTCGGCACCCGCAGGCGCCGCTCGGTCCGGCTCCGCGTCGATCCCGACCATACCCACGCCGGGGTGATGGAGCAGCTCGGCCTCTCCCGCCCTGGGGTGACGGAACCCACCAACGACGGGTTCGTCCGCAGCTACGAGCAAAAGGCGAGGGGCGAGGGCCCGGGAGCGCAGAAGGCCAGACGCGCCGGCGGGATCGTCGCCGCCCTCACCGTGGCCTTCGGCCTCGCCGCCGTCGCCGCCCTGGTGGCCGCCCAGATCCTTCTGGCGCTGGCCGCCGCTCTGGGCCTCGCCCTCGGGCTCGTGGCCCGGGCCCGGTTCCTGCCCAAGCTGGACTACTTCCCCGGCGACGGCGACCGGATCATGTGGTGCTGGGACCCCCGCTCCCTCCCGGCCCTCGGCACGCTGGCCAGGTCGTTCGGGCTCTGCACGCGGTGGTTCTGCTCGGTGCCCGGGGAGACGTGGCCGAACCGCCAGTTCGCCCATGCCGGCAACTCCGCGGGCACGGTGGACAACCGGGTCGCGACGTACACCGAGCGCACCATCTTCGAGGTCCTCGAGGAGAACGGCCACGACTGGCGTATCTACTACGACGGGCCCGCCCAGGTGCTCTGCTACCCCGAGCTCTGGAAGCGGCGCGAGCGCCTGGCCCGGTGGCACCCGATCGACGATCTCTACCGCGACATCGCGTCGGGCGACCTGCCCGCCTACTCCTTCATCGAGCCGAACCACGGCTTCATCGGCAGGTCCTACAGCCAGCATCCCGGGAACAACCGGCGCCTCACCACCGACTTCCGCAGGGGCGACCGCTTCGTGGCCGGGGTCTACGAGTCCCTCCGGAGCAACCCCGAGCTCTTCGCCAGGACGGTTCTCCTGATCACGTTCGACGAGCACGGGGGCACCTTCGACCACGTACCGCCGGAGGCCGCCACCGCCCCCGACGACCGCCGATCTCCGGACGGGTCGTTCGACTTCACCCGTTACGGCCCTCGGGTGCCGGCCATCGTCGTCTCCCCCTGGGTCCCGGAGGCCTCCATCGACACCCGCACGTTCGACCACGCCAGCATTCCCGCCACCCTCGCCGCCCTCTTCGCTCCCGACACCGACCCGCTGGGCCGGCGGGCGGGCGGGGCCGAGAGCTTCCTCGACCTCTTGTCGGCGCCGTCGCCCCGCGAGCTCGGCGACCTGCCCGACGTGTCGGCCCGAGCCTGGCGGGCCCGGGCGGCGCGGACCCCCGTCGACTGGCTGCTCGGCTGGGTCCGCAGCTTCGGGCGCCCGCAGCCGGACGTGCACGAGACCCTGGCCCGGCTGGCGGCCCACGTCGAGAAGGCCATCCCGCCGGTCACGGTGCCGGGCCCGGTGACGCCCGACGCCGACGCCCTGGCCGGTCCGATCCCGCCGCCGCCCCCCACCCCCCGCCGGGTGGAG
>DASZOE010000036.1:0-6891 GCA_035550945.1 Acidimicrobiales bacterium | reverse complement strand
TCCGTACTTCGTGTGGTCTCGGCGACGCCCTCCGAGCGCTCACTCCGAATCCTGTTTGTGTCAACAGCCCCTGTTCGGACGCGCGGAAGCGGTTGAGGTCGACAGGGCGATACGGTCGGGAGGCGGGTCCGGGAGTGACTTCGCCGAAGAGCCGACTGTCAGGGTGTGAGGTCGGTCACGCGGCTTTTGAGTCGTCCCTGCTTGTCCTCCCGGTCCCGCGCCCCACGTCGGCCACGAGGTGTCGGTAGACGGCGTCGCTGATCCGTCGATTGAGGGCCCGGAGAGCTTCTCGGCGCGAGTGGCCCTGGGCGATCTTGCGCAGGTAGAAGACCCGACCGGGCGTGTCGTGGGCGAGCTGGGTGACCGCGGCGACGTGCAGCGCATGGTTGAGCCGACGGTTGCCACGGGGGTTGAGGCGGTGACGTTTGACCTCGCCGCTGGAGGCGTCGATGGGGGCGGTGCCATTGAAGCGTGCGAAGTGACCCGATGTCGGGAAGCGTTCCACCAGCCCGTGTCCCCGATAACCATGGCGGCGACCGCGGGTCCGACACCGTGCACCTCGGTCACCGATGTCCCCGACGCCGCCACGGCTTGCACGGTCCGCTTGCGAAGCTCGGCGAGCTGCGCGTCGAGGCGGCGGATCTCCGCCACGTGTTCGGCACACTGGCGCTTGCGCTCGACGTTGGCGGCACCCAGGGGACGAAGGCGACGCAACACCTGGGCCGCTCGATCGGCGGAAAGCCCAGCACTGGCACCGCCTTCTGGCAGTTGGGCCAGCAAGGCGTGGAGGCGACGAACCACTCGAGTGCGCTGCGCCACCAGGTCGTGGCGGCGGTCGGCGAGCAGGCGCAGCACGGCGGCGCCGTGTTCGGCGACGACTGTTCGCAGGTTGGCGTGGCGCAGGGCCACGATGGCCGCGGCCCGGGCGTCGTGGGCGTCGGTCTTGGCGCTGCGGCCTCTATCCAACAGCCCACCTCGGGCCGACAGCGTGGGCGGCACATCGACAACCTCCTCGCCGGCGGCGACCAGCTGGCGGGCCAACAGGGCGCCGGTTCCACCTGCACCCTCCACGGCCCAACGCCGAGGCGAGAAGAGCTCGGCCCACTCGAGAAGGCGGTCGAGCTGGTTGCTGTCGGCGTCGACGTGGAACTCGGCGATCACCTCCTCGGTGGCGTTCAGGACTGCGGCGGTGTGCGAGCCCTGGTGGGGGTCGACTCCGATGACGAACACGGCGTTCCTGCTCATGGGTGGTCGGGTTCGCCGGCGGCGGGCAGTCCTGATGTGGGTGTGGGTGCCGATCCTGTCGTCGACGCGAACAAGCCGCTGCCCTTGGCCGACGCCTCCTTCGACGCAGTGGTCTGCCCTGGACGCCATCAACCACCTAGCCGACCGCAAGCGGGCGTTGGCCGACTGGGGCGGGTGCTGAAGCCCGGCGGCCGGCTGCTCTTCACCGACTGCCTCACCCTGACCGGCGTCATCTCCGACACCGAGGTCGCCGCCCGCAGCCGGATCGGCCACTACGTGTTCGCCCCGCTCGGTGACGACGCTCGACTCGTCGACGAGGCGGGCTTCGAGCTCCGCATCACCGATGACGTCACCGAGAGTCTGGCCGTCCTCTCCGGCCGACGGTTTCGGGCCCGGGCGACTCGTGCTCGGGTGCTCCGTCAACTCGAGGGCGAGGACGCCTACGAGGCCATCAGGAGGTTCTCTGCGTCGCCGAACGCATGGCGCTCGAACGTCGGCTGTCGCGATTCGTCTACCTGGCGGTCACGTCGAGCTCGTAGCGGGCGGATTCGGGGCTACTCGCCGGTAGAACGCAAGCCCCCGGACCGTTCCGACGTGGCGGTAGTCCCGGCGGATGACCGCAGCCAACGGCGAGTCCAACAGCCGATAGTGGCGGGCGTTGCGGATGGTGGTGGGGCTGGTGTCGACGACGAGGGCGGGGCGGTTCGACGAGAAGTCCTGAACGAGCATCTCCCACGCGCCAGGGATGCCGTCTTCAGGGCGACCGCTTCCGGGCCGGCGCCCGCCCGTGTTCCCCGTCACGAAGCCCGTGTGCACGAACCGGGTGCCGGGGAGGCGGCCGCCGGCCCAGTACAGCTCGGGGTAGGTGCCCCAGACGAAGATCCTGTCGTCGGAATCGGTCGTCGCCCGGATCACTGCGGCAACTTCCCGGTAATGCACCACGTTGCGGGTGCCGAAGGGCAGGAAGCCGGCCGCGACCAGCACAACTGCCGGAGCCACGACGAGAAGCGGCAGCGGGCGCCACCGGCGTCTCGCCTCGGCGATCGCGGGCGCGGCGGCGAGGACCAGTGGCGGCAGGAGCTGCAGGTAGTAGTGGCCGTAGAAGCGGAGGCCGGCGAAGACACTGACGGCGGCGCCGGCGATCCACAACCAGAGGTCGGTGGTCACCCGGCCCCGGCCGGCCCCGATCACCACCAGCCCGACGACGACGACGTTGAAGGCGACGAACGCGCTCGTCATCCCCAGTCCTCTGAGGAGCGCGTGGCCGAGGGAGTCACCCACGCCCAGGTAGCCGGCGTTGCCGCTGAGGTTCCACAGCAGGAACTCGGAGGGCCCGAAGACGAGGGCCGTCCCGGCCAGGGGCACCACCGTCGCCATCGCCGCCCTGCCCAGCGCCCGCCAGCCCCCGGCCCGCAGCACCAGGTACGCCACCGGCAGCGCGGTCATGACGGCGGTCTGCTTGCTGAGGCAGGCGAGGGCGAGCCACAACCCGGCCTGGACCGCCCTCCCGCGGCGGGCGGACAGGACCGCTGCGGTGATGGGCAGAAGCATGAAGACCTCGAAGCCCGCGGCCTGGACGTCCGATGGGAAGAAGGTGACGGTCGCGAACAGGAACAGGACGCCGCACCAGATCCCCGTGGCGGCGTCGCCTTCCCGGCGTCTCGCCTCCCTGGCGAGGAGAAGGGCCGTGACCGCCAGGGTGAGAGCGGCGACCGCTCGCACCGGTCGGAGCTCACCGTCGCCCGTGAGACGGAAGACGCCGGCGTAGATGTAGGGCACGACCGGGGGCTTCCGGTCGGCCGTGTCGTGGTAGAGCTCGGCCCCCGCATTGATGGCGCGGGCCACGGTCGCCACGGTCGCCTCGTCGGCGTCGAAGAGCGGGCGTACCAGCCCGGGCAGGTGCAGCGCCAGCGAGAGCAGGGCGAACACGAGGAGCAGCCGGAGCCCGCCGTGCCACTCCTCGGCGGCAGCGAAACCCGAGGGGCGCTCGGACGCGAGCGTCACGACGGCGCCACCGACGGCTCCCGGGCGAGGATGACGTATGCCGGCCATGCGATCGCCGCTGCTGCGGCGCCGACCTGGAGGCCGGAGTCGTTGAGCGCGGAGCCGAGCACCGCCAAGGTGACCACAGCCCACGCCCCCGCCCGCAGGGCCGGCCGTCCGGAGAGCGGGGGGCGCACGAGGAAGAGCGTCAGCGCCCCGATCCACAAGACGTTGGCCAGAGGTGTCTTGAGCGTCGCCAGGGCGCGGGAGCCCTTGCGAGCGACGACGCCTGTGGAGTCGTCGCCCCCGGAGAGGGACCGTCCCAGGTGGGTCCGGCTCGCCTCGGGCCGCATCACGTCGAGCACGGCGAAGGCGAGGACCGCGACGCAGGCCAGGGCGACCAGGAGGCCGACCCGGCGCAGGGCGAGGCGGCCCGCACCGTGGCCCAGGGCCAGGACGCCGAAGGCAGGAACGGCGGCCAGTACACCGCCGGCATCGGCTCCGAACCAGGGAGCACCGATGACCACGACACCCGCAAAGAGGGTGGCGAACACCCAACGCCGGGCCCGGCGGCCCCAGCGGTCAAGGGCGAAGGCGGCCCCGACGAGGAGGGACGTGGCCAGGAACGCGAAGCCGATGTTCCCCACGCCGAAGTACCTCCCGCCTCGTATGGGCGAGTTGCCGAAGGGGGCGTCGACCTCCAGGGGACCTCGGAAGAGGGCGTCGACGCCGATGACGGCTGCGGTCGTGGCGAGGAGAATGGCGACCGCCGCCGCCGAGTCATCGCGGGCGACGGCCCACGCCAGCGTGCCCAGGGCGGCGGCCACAACGCCTCCGACGAGCACCGCGCCCCCGAAGCCCCACCGCCACCACGGAACGACCATCAGCAGGAAGCTGGTCGGCGGCACGGAGAGGAGAGCAAGGGGCGCCAACCGACGAAGGCGATGCGAGGCGAGGACGGCGGTGGCGCCGATGGCGTTGAGGGCCACGAACAACCACACGAGCGGAGTCCTCACCCGGTCGGCCACCGAGGCGCGGCGATCCCTCTCGACCAGCTCCGCGACCGAGGCCTCCCCCGACGGCTCGACCGGGAAGCCGGCCATCGCCTTCGGCGCTCGGACCTCGAGTGCGGCGAGAAACGTCGGGGCCACGTCGGGGAGGGTGACCAGCCGGGGCTGATGGGTCGAAGGCGACGTCAGCCCCTTGTCCCCGAAGCCGCAATGCGGGCTCGTCGCGAACACGCCGAGGTGCTCGAGGTGAGGGGTGGAGACACTGGCGACCACGACGCATCCTGCCCCCTTTCCGGCCTCCAAGACCGCCGCCAGCTCATCGCCGGGGACGGCGACGATCACCGCATCGTGGCCGTCGGCCAGTACGGCCGCCACCGCCTCAGCGCCGCCGGGCACCGCCTTGGGAACGATGCCCTCACCGTCGGCCGCCGCGGCCGCCGCCTGTCGGTCGTCGGTGACGAGCACCCACGTCTTGCCCGCCTCCCGCAACGCCTTTCCCAGCGCCCCCAGCTCCCCGGCGTAGCGCAACCCCTCGTCATATTGGAGCAGCCGTGACCACGCTTCGACCCGCCAACCGCCATCCGGGCGATCGACGACGGGACCGATGTCGCCAGAAGGGGCACCCGAGCGCGCTCCCTTGCCGACGCTGAGGTAGCCATCGGCAGGATGGCCGTCCGTGGATGCCGCCCGCACGGAGAGACTCGCCTTGGCGAAGCTCCCGAGCGACACGGGCGCGTCGCGCCAGAGCAGATCCGGCACGAGGACGAGCATGGCGGAAGGTTCTCCCGCCATGGCCGATGCCGCGGAAGGCACGAGAAGCCCGTGGACACAGAGCGCCCCGAACGCCACGACCAGGAGCAACGACCGTCGGCCGGTTCTCGCCCTCGCCCGCCGAGCGCCGAGCGGCGAGAACCGCCGGACGGCCATCGCCAGACACTACCCGGCGTGCTTCTCGGGGTCGCGGTGGGCGAGGGCGGCCAGGCCCCGCCTCGGTGTGTATCACCGACAGGAGAAACCGATCAGAAGGGATGTCCCCGAGAGGCCAGTAGAACGCCGTGACCACCACGTCCCAGCAACCGACCATGCCCACGGGACCGGCCCCACCCGAGGGCACCAGACGCTCACCGCACTGACGCCGATCATCCCGGGCCGCCGGGCTCAGTTGCAGCAGGTCCTCGCCATGGTCCGCGACCGGATCGACCGGGTGGACCGACGACTCTCGACGAGATCGGCACGGTGCACTTCGCCAGGTGGGTGGTGCTGCCCGACGAACAGGACGGAAGGACGCTCCTCTTCACGAGCAACTTCGACGGCCGTGGGACGACTACATCGAGGACTTCGCCGCCCGGTCAGTCGAGTCCGTCGACGCGATCTATTCGAACTGCGAGGGATGGCCGGAGCGGGGCTCCCGGGACGTCGACGGGGGAGGCCGCCGCCGGGCTCCCGGCGGATCAACGATGTTGCCCCTCCGGGCGAGTGGCCGCACGGATTCTTGCGCTCACGTTCTGTGCGGCGTAGACGCTGAGAGAGAGCGCCATCAGGGCAGTCGGTGCGCTCATCGCCTGGCCCTTGGTCCTCTCGGGGCCGGCCCAGGCGGTCAGTTAGGTACCCCTCGCGACGCCGCGAACGGGGCAGGAACGGACGTGGGCTACCGGCGGGTCCACGTCAGGCGAGCGGCGAGAGAGACGAGCAGTCCGACGGCGGTCACGACCGTCAGGAAGATCCCGAGTAGCCGAACGAGCGGGGTGCCGATGTTCGCACCGATGATGCAGTTGCCGGCGTCGACCTGCGCTTGCGTTTAGTGCTCCGGGCACTGTGGTGGATTGAAGAACGGCAGGTAGGTGGAGACGGTGATCAGGATGCCGACTCCGAAGACCACTGACCATGCCACTACTTCTCGGGTACTGCCGCGCACGTCGCACCTCCGGCCAATGCCTACACGGAGCGTGCGCCGAGGTGGCCTTCCGAGCCATGGGTCTTCGCCCTCACTTCGTCTTGGGTCCCTCCGGGGCGGTCGGGTCCCCGAGGCTCGCGTCGCTCCGTACGGCTCGACGGCGGCACCGAAGCGCACCCTCCGGGCACTCGGTGCGGGTTCGCACGAGGCGGCGGTGGTCAGTCGGAGCGCCGATCGAACGCGCGGCTCCCGCTCATGGGACCATCACGCTTCAATGAAGCTCCCGGCGGACCTGATCGGCACCAGGATCAGGAAGCCGCCGCGTGATCAGCGGGTGCAGCCGATCCACAAGTCTTGACAATTCCTCTCAGGAGTCGGGCGCTCGGTAACCCTCCTCAGCGCCTACCGGCGAGCGCCGTACAGGGCTGGCGGCGGAGTGTTCTGTCGCTCAGCGACGTGGAACGAGACCGCGCCGCTGCGAATCGGGGCACTCTCTGCCACCGGCCGTAGCCGCCACGAGGAGGTTCAAGGGAACAGAGCGCGTTGGACAGAAGGAAAGGATCGAGGATCTCCGATCTGCATGCGCGGTATCTCGACCGGCGCGGCCGCTTCCGGTGAGATACCCGTGGCCCGGTTCACTTGGGGCCGACGCGGCAGTCAGGGCCGCGGCGCGGTTGCCCCGAGGGCGACGGGGTAGCTGGCCGGGGTCGAGCGCGTCGGCGGCGGTGCCTGTGCGGCAAGGGCGAGTATCCCGAGTCC
>DASZOE010000035.1:0-1534 GCA_035550945.1 Acidimicrobiales bacterium | reverse complement strand
ACCTCTACCTGACGGGCTGCTCCAGCTGCCACGGGACCGAGGGCCGGGGTACCGACCGGGCCCCCTCGCTGGTCGGGGTGGGCGCGGCCTCGGCCGCCTTCCAGCTGTCCACGGGCCGGATGCCCGCCGACGAGACGCAGGGACAGACGGCCCGCAAGCCCCCGGCATACCCCCGCGACGAGATCGACCAGCTCGTCGCCTACGTGGCGTCGCTCGGTCCGGGGCCGGAGATCCCCCGGCTGGACGTGTCCAAGGGCGACCTCGCCCTCGGCAGCGTGCTCTACGCCAACAACTGCGCCTCGTGCCACAGCTCCGCGGGCGCGGGGGGCGCCCTCGGCCATGCGGTCGTCGCCCCGAACCTGCGCAAGGCGAGCTCCACCCAGGTGGCCGAGGCCGTGCGGATCGGCCCGGGAGCCATGCCCCGGTTCGGGCCCGAGACCCTCGACGACCACCAGGTGGCGTCCATCGCCCGCTACGTGCGGTACCTGCGCTCGCCCGACGACCGCGGAGGAGCAGGGCTCGGCCACCTCGGCCCCCTCCCCGAGGGCTTCGTGGCCTGGGTGGTGGGGCTCGGCGCCTGCCTGGTGGCCATCCGCTGGATCGGGACGACGGACTGATGGCCCCCGAGGAGAGGGCGCGAGCGCCTGAGGCCAAGGCCGGCGAGCGGGGCCCCGAGGCGCGGGCGCCCGGCGCGCGCCCCTCCGGGGAGGAGGCGCCGCCCGACGTCCGGGCCGCCGAGCGCAGGATCGCGGTGTCGTTCATCGTGGGAACGGCCGCAGCCCTGGCCCTGGCCGGCGTCTACATGGCCGGCGGCCAGCCCCAGGCCGAGGGCGCCCTGCTCTTCGTGTCGCTCGTGAGCGTCGGGGTGGGCCTGGTGATATGGGGCCGCCACCTGGTCGGCGACGAGGAGGTGGTCGACGAGCGTCGGGACCTGGAGGCCACCCCCGAGGAGAGGGAGGCCTTCGAGGCCGCGCTCTCCGACGACGCCGGGCTCTTCGGGCGGCGCAAGTTCCTCGGTCGTCTGCTGGGCGGCGCGGTGGGGGCGCTGGGGCTGGCCGCTCTCTTCCCGGTGCGCTCGCTCGGTCCCAGCCCCGGCGACAAGCTCTCGCACACCGCCTGGCACAAGGGGGCCCGCGTGGTCGACGAGGAGGGTCGGCTGATGCGGGCCGACACGGTGTCGGTGGGCGGCATCCGGACGATCTTCCCCGAGGGTGAGGCGGAGGCGGCCGACGCCGCGGCCGTGCTGGTGCGGGTGGCGCCCGACCGCCTCCGCCCCCGGAAGGGCCGGGAGGACTGGGCCCCCGAGGGGAACCTGGCCTACTCCAAGATCTGCCCCCACGTGGGTTGCCCGGTGGGCCTCTACGTGGAGTCCACACACGAGCTGGTGTGCCCGTGCCACCAGTCGACCTTCGACGTGCTCGACGGCGCCCGCCCCAGCTTCGGCCCCGCCACCCGCTCCTTGCCCCAGCTACCTCTCGCCGTCGACCGGGAGGGCTTCCTCATCGCCCAGGCCGACTTCGACGAGCCAGTGGGC